>JAJNBO010000156.1 GCA_021156245.1 Ramlibacter sp.
TGCGCAACACGTACCTCGAGAACAATCTCGTCAAGCCGGGCAAGGCCGTGGTGTGCGGCGAGAAGGTGGACCTGCGCAAGGTGGACCTTCCCGTCTACATCTATGGCTCGCGCGAGGACCACATCGTCCCGATCGGCGGGGCCTACGCGTCCGTGAAGCACCTGCCCGGCAAGAAGCGCTTCGTGATGGGCGCTTCGGGCCACATTGCCGGCGTGATCAATCCGCCCGCGAAGAACAAGCGGTCGTACTGGACCAACGAGAAGCTGCCCGCCACCTTCGACGCCTGGATGCAGGGCGCCAAGGAGCACGCCGGAAGCTGGTGGCCGGATTGGGCTGCCTGGCTCAAGGGCCACGGCGGCAAGCAGGTCGCGGCGCCGAAGACCTATGGCAAGGGTACGAAGTACAAGGCCATCGAGCCGGCGCCGGGCCGGTATGTGAAGGCGAAAGCGTAGTTTCAGAGGGACTAGGAGCTCAGGGGCCAGGGAACCGCGCCATCCTCCCGACCCTAGCCCCCAGCCCCCAGCCCCCAGCCCCCAGCCCCTAGTCCCCAGACCCTCTCAGGAGCACCCCATGCAAGACATCGTCATCGTTTCCGCCGTCCGCACCGCCGTCGGCAAGTTCGGCGGCTCGCTCGCCAAGACCCCCGCCGTGGACCTGGGCGCCGCCGTGATCAAGGAAGCGCTGGCGCGCGCCAAGGTCCAGCCGGCGCAGGTGAGCGAAGTGATCATGGGCCAGGTGCTCGCCGCCGGCGCCGGACAGAACCCGGCGCGCCAGGCGCTGCTGAAGGCCGGCCTGCCCAAGGAAGTGCCGGGCCTCACGATCAACGCCGTCTGCGGCTCGGGCCTGAAGGCCGTGATGCTGGGCGCGCAGGCGATCGCGTGGGGCGACGCCGAGATCGTGGTGGCGGGTGGCCAGGAGAACATGAGCGCCGCGCCGCACGTGCTGATGGGCTCGCGGGACGGCCAGCGCATGGGTGACTGGAAGATGCAGGACACGATGATCGTGGACGGCCTGTGGGACGTCTACAACCAGTACCACATGGGCGTGACCGCCGAGAACGTGGCGAAGGAACACGACATCGACCGCGCCGCGCAGGACGCGCTGGCGCTGGGCAGCCAGCAGAAGGCCGCCGCGGCGCAGGAAGCCGGCAAGTTCAAGGACGAGATCGTCGCGATCGAGATCCCGCAGAAGAAGGGCGATCCCATCCGCTTCGACAGCGACGAGTTCATCAACAAGAAGACCAGCGCCGAAGCGCTGGCCGGCCTGCGCCCCGCGTTCGACAAGGCGGGCAGCGTGACGGCAGGCAACGCGTCGGGGTTGAACGACGGCGCCGCCGCGCTGGTGCTGATGAGCGCGAAGAAGGCGCAGGAACTCGGCCTGAAGCCGCTGGCCACCATCAAGGCGTTCGGCACCACCGGCCTCGACCCGAAGGTGATGGGCATGGGGCCGGTCTCCGCCACGAAGAAGGCGCTGGAGCGCGCCGGCTGGAAGGTGTCGCAAGTCGACCTGTTCGAGCTGAATGAAGCTTTCGCAGCGCAAGCCTGCGCGGTGAACAAGGCGCTGGACATCGACCCCGCGAAGGTCAACGTCAACGGCGGCGCCATCGCGATCGGGCACCCGATCGGTGCATCCGGCGCGCGCATCCTGGTGACGCTGCTGCACGAGATGCAGCGGCGTGATGCGAAGAAGGGTGTCGCCGCCCTCTGCATCGGTGGCGGCATGGGAGTTTCCCTCGCCGTGGAACGTGCGTAAGCGCGCAGAATGAATCGAACGCAACCGAGACAAGGGGAAATGAGCATGGCCAAGGGCAAAGTCGCATACGTAACCGGCGGCATGGGTGGCATCGGCACGGCCATCTGCCAGCGCCTCCACCAGGAAGGCTTCACCGTGATCGCGGGCTGCGGCCCCACGCGCGATTTCACGAAGTGGCTCGACGAGCAGAAGGCGCAGGGCTACACGTTCCACGCCTCCGTCGGCAACGTCGGTGACTGGGACTCCACGGTCGCCGCCTTCGGCAAGGCCAAGGCCGAGCACGGCAGCATCGACGTGCTGGTCAACAACGCCGGCATCACGCGCGACCGCATGTTCCTGAAGATGTCGCGCGAGGACTGGGACGCCGTCATCGAGACCAACCTCAACTCCATGTTCAACGTCACCAAGCAGGTGGTGGGCGACATGGTCGAGAAGGGCTGGGGCCGCATCATCAACATCTCTTCGGTCAACGGCGAGAAGGGCCAGGCCGGCCAGACCAACTACTCGGCCGCAAAGGCCGGCATGCACGGCTTCTCGATGGCCCTGGCGCAGGAGCTGGCCAACAAGGGCGTGACCGTCAACACCGTCAGCCCGGGCTACATCGGCACCGACATGGTCAAGGCCATCCGCGCCGACGTGCTCGACAAGATCGTCGCGACCATTCCGGTCAAGCGCCTGGGCGAGCCGAGCGAGATCGCCTCGATCATCGCCTGGCTGGCGGGCGACGAGAGCGGGTACACCACCGGGGCCGACTTCTCGGTCAACGGCGGCCTGCACATGGGCTAGACGAGGTCCTCGATGACCAGGAAGCGGTAGCGCTGGCCATAGGAGACGTGGGTGTCACGGAGCACGTCGACGACGTGGTCCGACGACAGCCCGGAGGCGGCATGCACGACCAGCGCATGGTGCCCCTGGTGTGCGAGCCTGCGAAAGCGCAGCGCCGTTTCCGCTTCGGTTCCCACGGAAGGCAGCAGCAGGTCGTCGTCGTCCTCGCTCGCCGCGGCCAACTGGTTCTCGAATTCCTCGGGAGTGGCCAGGCTCAGGTCGTCGGGCGACACCCCGTCCTTGTGCAGCAACTCGGCCGCGCGGGCCGCGTCCTCCGCGCTGGGGAACATCAGCACCATGTGGCCGGTGGGATAGAAGACGCCGCGCATGTTGGTCATGGCGGGGACCAGGTGGAAGCGTTTCATCGGCAGCTCCTTGACGCACGCGACGGCCAGCATAGGCTCGCGCACGTTCCGGCGAAAGGGCATGACCCTTGTCGCAGAGGGGGAGCGCCTGGAGGCTCAGGCCTCGACGTCCTCGATGACGAGGTGGCGGTACTTCTGGCCGTACACGATGCCGCTGCCGCGCAGCAGCTCGAGAATGCGCTCCGAGTCCTCGCCCTTCGGTGCGTGGATCATCAGCCCGTAGTGGCCCTCGCGCGCATATCCGGCGAACTTGCGGACGGTGTCACCTTCCGTGCCGGCCGAGGGCAGCATGTCGTCGTCCCCGGTGGCGCCGACGATGTCGCGGCGAAAATCTTCCGGCGTCACCAGCAGCACGTCCGCCTCGCCGACGCCCTTGTCGGACAGCAGTCGGGCCGCGTCGCGCGCCTGCTGCTCGCCGGCGAACATCAGCACCAGCCAGCCGGTGGGATAGAACACGCCGCGCATGGTCTTCATGCTGGGGTCGAGGTGGAATGGCTTCATGGAGGCTCCTTGTTGTAGCTCTGGAGCCATTGCAGCGCAGCCGCGCCTGCACGGGTGTAGTCAAGGGTGTCGCGGCGCGGTAGGAACAGCGCGGACACGGCGTTCGGCTAGTGCCAGTCAGCGTCCGGGGCCGGCCGCAAGCGCTTCGAGGCGTCGACGACGTCCTGCAACTCGACCGGGTCGCTGTAGGGGGCCTCGTCCACCGCCGTGACGCGGTTCAATTCCTTCTGCCACCGCCTTAGTTCGTCGACATAGGGGCCGAACGGCACGCGCCGCAGATCGCCGTTCTCCTCCACCAGGTCGCAGATGCCGTTGTGCAGCCACTCGCCGGTGTGCCAGTCGGGCATGTCCACGCCGGGGAACAGGCAGATGCCGTGCAGGTCCATGCCCAGGTTCACGGCTGCCATCGCTTCATTCATGACGTCGCGCAGCCACTCCGTGCGGCCCTGGTTCATGCCGCTGGTCTCGCCGATCACGATGGGCCGCCGGTATCGCTCCCAGACCCGCGCGAGCAGGGTGCACAGCGGTTCGATGCCCGGGTGGCCGGGGTCCAGCGCCTGGTGCGGCCCCTGCTCGCGGTATTCCATCTGGCCGAAGGAGTAGTTGTTGACCCCGACGATGTCCAGGACCTCCGGCGCACCTCCCAGCTCGGGATGCAGCTTGCCGGACAGGATGTCCCAGGCGACGAAGGTGTCCACGAAGGTTTCGTGATGCGCGGCGTCCTTCAGGTCCGGCCGGTCGGGCGGAGCGATGACCTGCACGAGCGGGTCGACATGGACCATGCGCGCGTCCGGCAGCACCTCGCGGATCGCGTTCACTCCGCAGATCGCCGCCTTGCACAACGCGACGCGCAGCCTCATCCGGTCTTCTCGGGTGTTGCGGTAGGGCGCCACCCAGCCCCATTCGCCGCCGCAGAACGCGAAGAAGGTGATCTCGTTGATCGGCGTGAAGAAGTGCGGGCCCGGCAGGTGACGTGCGACATGTTCGGCGACGGCCCTGCAGTAGTTCGCGAAACGCGCGCAGAACTGCTCCGAAAAGGGGTCGAGGCCGTCCGGGTAGCCGTAATGGCACAGGTCCCAGATGGGCGTGATGCGCGTCTGGCGCATGGCTTCCAGCATCGGGGCGATCGGCGAGAAATCGTAGCCGGATGGCTGGTCCACCATCGGCCACGGAATGCCTTCCCGCGCGACCGCAATGCCCAGGTCGTGCAGCATCCGGTAGTCCTCGAGCGCGTGTTCGCGGTGCCCTGTCTCCGCAACGAGGTCGCGCCGCTTGCGGTCCTTCCACAGGAAGGTGGAGCACTCGAAGCCCGACAGGAAGAAAGTGGGGAAGATCCCGGGTCGTTTGGCCATGCGGCACTACACCACAGGCGCGTCGCCGCGTGTTGGTGAAAGTGTCAGGCGCGCGCCGGCGTCGCCATGCCGGCTTCCGCGGCTTCGGCCGCACGCATCTGGCGGGCCAGTGCGAACCACGCCCCGGCCGAGATCCCAATCACGGCGAGGCCGGCGCCGGTGGACAGCATGGCGAGACCGGTGACGCCATTTCCGACCGAGCAACCCAGCGCCGTCACGCCGCCGAAACCCATGAGTACGGCGCCGCCGAAGTGGTCGCGCATTTCGCGAGGGGTGCGGAAGGACTCCACGCGGAAGTCGCCGCGCAGCTTGGCAGTGACGAACGCGCCGAGCAGGACCCCCAGCGACAGCATCACGCCGAAGGTCGCGACCGTGGCCTTGTCCGACCACAGCGTGAGCAGGTCCAGCGCATGTCCCATGGGAGCCGAGAACGACAGCGCCTCGGGACGCTTCGATTGCGTGCCGAGCCAGGCGGCCTCCAGGGTCTCCGGGTGTTCCGGCAGGAAACCGATGCTGCCGGTGAGGAAGAATGCGGCGCCCACGATGAGGCCGACCAGGACGCCCCCAAGCCAGTGCGACGTGTCGATCCGGTTGCGAACCCGCCAGGCGAGCACGAACACCGCAGCCGCGAGGCCCGCCGTCAGCGCCCACCGGATGACCGTTGGCGATACCGGCAGGGCACGGCCAAGAACGCCTCCCAGGTCCTGCGGACCCGCGAGCGTGACGGCGACTGCGTCGAGTGCGCCGGCACGCAGCGGCGCGAACGCGCCGCGCAACGTCATCAGTGCAACGATCCCCACGACGATCAGGGTGGCGGCGGCCTTGAGGTTGCCTTGGCCGGCCTTCACCAGGCAACGTTGCGGGCAGCCGCCCGCCAGGATCATCCCGTAGCCGAACAGGACACCGCCGACCAGGTACGACAGCCAGGGGAAGCGCTCGCTCCAGTAGATCGTGCGGCCGGCATCGAGCAGGCCTGCACTCACCAGGGACTGGACACAGATTCCGCCCACGGCGATGGCGAGAAGCCAGGAGACCAGGCGCCCCGGGCCGCGGAAAGCGACCCAGTCGGCGATGGCTCCGCGGACGCAGAAGCGCGAGGCCTGGCCAACGGCCCCCAGCGCCAAGCCCAGGGCGAGGGCGCCCCAAACGACGATCAGGGTCAGGGTGCTCGGGTCGAGATCAGGACGCATGGGTGATTCGGGTGGGACAGCGGGCGGCGGTGGTTGCTGCACGGACGTGGCGGCGCCGCTCCCGAAGTGTAGTGCCCCACGGCAGGGCTGCTGACCAATCCCTGCATTCGAAAAGAAGCAAGTAGTGATATACCCAACGGGCGTCGGCTCGGAGCTGCGGTATCGTTGCGCGTCGCGCATCGACCTCCGGAGAATTCCATGACACGCTTCCTGCGCCTGCTGGCCATCTTTTCATCCTTGTGGCTGCTTGCAGCCGCCTCGTTCGCACAGGACAAGGTGGTCTACCACATCGACGACTACGAGACCCAGGCGACGAAGGGTCTGCGCAATGTCCGCAACCACCTGGACGTGGCCCCGGAGACCAAGGTCGTCGTGGTGACGCATGCCAACGGGGTGGACTTCCTGCT
>JAJNBO010000157.1 GCA_021156245.1 Ramlibacter sp.
GAGAACTTCGATGGCCCGAAGGACCTGTTGCGCGCCTTGCACGCGCATGCGTGCGACCTGGTCATGCCGGACGTGGCGCGCATCGGCGGCGTCACTGGGTGGATGCAGGCTGCCGGCGTGGCGGAGGCTCATGGCATCCCCATGAGTTCGCACCTGATGCCGGAGGCCAGCGCGCACCTGCTCGCCGCGACGCCCACGGGCCATTGGCTGGAATACGTGGACTGGACGGACGCGATCGCGCAGGAGCCAGTGAAGATCGTTGATGGCCACTGGCCCATCCCAGAGCGCCCCGGCACGGGGCTGGCGTGGGATGCAGGGAAGGTCAAGCGCTACCTGATGGAGTGAGCGCCTCAGAAATTGATGCGCACCGAAGGCGCGCTGCGCTTCGCCTCGCCGTGGAACACGGCCTCGATGTTGTTGCCGTCCGGGTCGAGCACGAAGGCTGCCGCCGTTGTCCTTGCCGCCGTTGGCCAGCGCCGTCTTGTAGAAGGCGTCGACCATGGCCCGGTCCTGCGCCTGGAAGGCCAGGTGGTGGCGCCCGGTCAGCACGCCTTGCGCGGCTTCGCTGTCCGGCCGCGACACGAAAAGCTCATCGGCCCAGAAGTAGCCGTCCCCGGTGCCGCCCATGGGGATCTTGAGGGTTTCGAACACGGCCGTGTAGAAGCGCTGCGACGCGGGAAGGTCCCGCACCACCAGTTGCACGTGGTCGATCAGCCTGCCGCGGTGTAGCTCCTGGGTTTCCATCGAGGCTCCTTGCAATGGGAAGCCCGCGGTTTTAAGGGCTCGCGGGCCCAGCGTCAATCGCATCGGTCGGCGAGGTGTCACAAACCTGCTTGTCCATCCGTCTGTGCTCGGTAGACTTCCGGAGCCCGCCATGACCGCACCCGCCGACACCGCCGCTTTCGACGCGCTGCGCCCGCGCCTCTTCGGCATCGCGTACCGCATGCTCGGCATTCGCGCGGATGCCGAGGACGTGGTGCAGGACGCGTGGCTGCGCTGGCGCGACGCCGATCATGCGTCCCTGCAGTCGCACGAGGCCTGGCTGGTGACGGTGACCACGCGCCTGGCCATCGACCGCCTGCGCGCGTCGAAGACGGAGCGCGAGGCGTACATCGGCCCGTGGCTGCCGGAGCCCATCGTCCAGGCCGACGAACACACGCCGGAGACGCTGGCCGAGTTCGCCGGCGACGTCTCGGTTGCCTTCCTTCACGTCCTGGAAAGGCTGGGCGCCGAGGAGCGCGCGGCGTTCCTGCTGCGGCAGGTCTTCGACTACGACTACGGCGAGGTGGCCGAGATGCTGGGCAAGCGCGAGCCCGCCGTGCGGCAGATGGTGCATCGCGCCGCAGAGCGCGTGCGGCAGGACCGGCCCCGCTTCACGGTCGCGCCGGAGAAGCATCGCGACCTGCTGAAGAAATTCATCGAGGCGGCGCAGAGCGGCCAGCGCGCCGCGATCCGGGCGCTGCTGGCGGACGATGTGTTGACGCTGGGTGACGGCGGCGGCAAGGCAACCGTCGTGGCGAAGGGCATGCATGGCGGTGAGCGCGTGACCAACCTGTACTGGGCGCATGCGTTGCGGCTGGGCCAGCGGCTGCAGTACCGCATCGCCACCATCAACGGGGAGCCCGGACTGCTGCGGTATGTCGACGGGAAGCTCGAGTCCGCCAACGCGGTCGTCACCGATGGCGACCGCATCCTGGCCATCTACGCGGTGCGCAATCCGGACAAGCTGGTGAACATACGCGCCTGAACCTGTCACAAGCCGGCGGGTGGGTCCGTCTAAGGAGGGCAAAGCAGTTCCTTTTTCCTCAACCCACTGGAGATCTCCATGTCCGCCCGCCTCGACTACCACGCACTCGCCCCCAAGTCCGCCCGCGCCCTGGGCCAGCTGTCCTACGCCGCCGGAAGCGCCCTCGACAAGCGCCTGAGGGAACTGGTCAACCTCCGCGTCAGCCAGATCAACGGCTGCGCGTTCTGCATCGACATGCACTGGGCCGACCTGCTCAAGCAAGGCGTGGAGCCGCGCGAGGTGAACGCCATCGCCGGCTGGCGCGAGGCGCACCGCTTCTTCGGCGAGAAGGACCGCGCTGCGCTGCAGTGGGCCGAAGCCGTGAACGCCATCCCGCACCGCACGCCGTCCGATGACGACTTTGCGCTGGTGAAGCAGCATTTCAGCGATGCCGAGATCGCGGAGCTCACCTTCAGCGTCGCGGCGATCCGGGCGTGGAACGTCCTGAACGCCAGCTTCCACACGCCCGTGCCGGACACGCCTTACACCGTGGGCTGACGCGCACCGACCCCCTCGAAGTCCATCCCACAGGCACCACCGGACCCAGACGACACCAGCCATCCAGCCCGTTCCTACACACCCCAGCCGGTGCCGCGACGGACCATTCCTGCCTCATCTCTGTTCATGGGGTTGGAACCGTCATGCGCCTTGCCCGATCGCTCTGCCTGCTGGCTGCCTGCATCCTGCCGGTCCTCGCATTCGCCCAGAAGCAGACGGTCTGCACCATCACGATCAACTCGGCCGACGAGAAGGAGTCGTTCCGCCGGTTCCTGCCGGCCGACAAATACCAGTTCGTCGAGCTCGTGGAGCGCAAGCGCAAGGACTGGCTGGCGTCGTCTTGCGAGGCCAAGGTGTCCTGCGACGTGCTGGTGATCTCGGGGCACCACGGCGAGGGCAACGTGTTCTTCTCGGATTCGCTGGAGAAGGACGAATTCCTGCCGATCGAGGAGCTGGAGCGCGTGTCGTGCTCCGGCTCGTGCCCCAGCCTGTTCGCGAACCTCAAGGAGGTGTACCTCTTCGGCTGCAACACGATGAACACGCAGGCGCAGCACACGATTTCCGGCGAGGTCGCGCGCAGCTACGTGCGTGAGGGAAGGTCCGCGGACGATGCGGCGCGGCTGGCCCGCGTGCTAGGCCAGCTGCGCGGCGAGAGCAGCCGCGACCGCATGCGCCTGCTGTTCAAGGACGTGCCGGTGATCTACGGCTTCTCCGGCGTGGCGCCGCTGGGCTCCGTGGCCGGCCCCATCCTGAACCGGTACTTCCAGAGCGCCGGCACCTCGGAGATCGGCAAGGGCCGCACCAGTGCCAGCCTGCTGCGCCAGTTCTCGTCGCACGGCATGGTGGCCGGCCGTGGCATCGGCGACGGCGACCCGCTCATGCCGCTGCGGCAGGACGTGTGCAAGTTCGCGGACGACAGGCTGTCGCCCGCGCAACGGCTGGCCTCCATCCACGGCATGGTGCAACGACCCACCGCGGAGTCCCGCCTGCTGCTGGAGCGCATCGAAGGCGTCACGGAAGCCATCACGCCCGCGGAGCGCGAGCAGCCCGAAGTGAAGCAGGCGCTCGAGCGCATCGCCGCCGACACGGAGACGCGCGATCGCTACCTCGCGTTCGCGCGCGACGCAGACCAGCCCCTGACCCGCGCCCGCATGATCGACGTGGCCCACGAGCTCGGATGGCTGTCCGCGGAGCAGCGCCGCGGCGAGATCGTGAAGATGGTCGGCGACGTGCTGGCGCGCAAGGACGTCGGCGTGCCGGACGTCGATCTCGCATGCACCCTGAACAAGAAGGGCGATCTCGATGGCACGCTCGCAAACGTCGCCGCGCAGGTGGGGCGCACGGACAGCGTCGCGAATTCCGCGGTGCTCGCGTGCATGGGCGAACCCGATGCGCGGCCTCGCGTCCTCGAGCGCCTGGCCAGCCCGTCGGATGCCGACGTTCGCATAGCGCAGGCCTACCTGCGGCACCGGCCGATCGCGGAGAAGGAACTGCCGGTGATCACGAAAGCCATCGCCGGGATGAATGCGCCCGAAGCGCAGGCGCGGGCCCTCGACGTGCTGGCCCGGCACTACCTGTCGGACCGCGAATCCGTCGACACCTTGCGGCAGCTGTTCGAGCGGACCCGCTCGGTGCCGGTGCAGAACGCCATCGCCGGCGTGCTGATCCGTGCGGACCGCAAGTCGGTGCGGTCGCCGGAGCTGCTGCGCACGCTGCGTGAAAATCGCGTGAAGACGTCGCCCGGAGACAACATGGTGGACGCTCTGATCCAGCGGTTGCAGGAATCTTCCTGAGTTGCCGCCCTTCGCCGCTGGCGCTGCGCCACGTCAGCGGCTGAGCCGGCTGGCTGTGGAATACTGGCCGCCTCCGCGGCACAGAGCTGCAGCAGTCCACGCTCATGTCCTTCGCCCTGTCGATCTCCCGAAAGCTGGCGCTGCTCGGCGCATGTCTCGGCGCCGCCGTTTCATTCCCCGCGGTCGCCGCGCCCAAGACGGTCTGCACGATCACCGTCAACTCGCCGGACGAACGCGAGAGCTTCCGCCGCCACCTGCCCGCGGGTGACTACCGCTTCGTGGAGCTGGTCGAAAAAGGCCGGCCGGACTGGCTGGCTTCGGCGTGCCAGCAGCGCGTGCAGTGCGATGCGCTGATCATCTCGGGCCACTTCGATGGCGGCACCGAGTTCTACACGGACAAGCTCGACCAGGGCGAGTTCCTGTCGGTCGAGGAGATGGAGCGCGCCTCCTGCAGCGACTCCTGCCCCGGCGTGTTCTCGCAGTTGAAGGAGGTGTACCTCTTCGGCTGCAACACCCTCAAGCCCGAGCCGCGGCAGACGGTGACCGAGGACATCCTGCGCGGACTCGCGCGCGGCCAATCCGAGGGGGAGGCGGCGAGGCTGGCGCGCTTGCTGGGCGAGCGGCACGCCGAAAGCAACCGCGACCGCATGCGGCACATCTTCAAGGACGTTCCGGTCGTCTACGGCTTCTCGTCGCTCGCGCCCCTCGGACGTACGGCGGGTCCTTTGCTGGACCGCTATTTCCAGTCTGCGAGCGTGCCGGAGGTCGGCAGCGGCCAGGTGAGCAGCAAGCTGCTGGCCGCTTTCTCGAACACTGCGCTGACGGTCACGCCGGGCCTCTCCGATTCCGAAGGGCAGGCCGCCGTGCGGCGCGATGCCTGCCAGTTCATCGACAACCGTCTCTCCGACGGGCAGAAGGTCGCGTTCATGCACCAGCTGCTCCAGCGCGACATGGCGGAGGTTCGCATGTATCTCGGCCACCTGGAACGCTTCACCTCCTCCATCGGCCCGGCCCAGCGCCTGGTGCCCGCGACCACGCAGGCCTTCGACAGGCTCGCAGGCGACCAGGCCACGCGCGGGCGTTACCTGGACGCCGCCCGCAGCGCCGACGAGCCCTCGGTGCGCACGCGCATGATGGCCATCGCCCGCAGCGTCGGATGGCTCACGCCCGCGCAGGAGCAGGCCGAGCTGCTGCGCACGATCTCGGACCAGATCGCCCGCGACCGCGTGGGCCGGGATGACGTGGACCTCGCCTGCACCCGCAAGGCGCAGGGCGAGGCCGATCCCGCGCTGCGCACGCTGGCGGCCGGCGCCCTGAAGACCGGCAAGGTCGCTCCGGCGGCCGCGGCCGCGTGCCTGGGCAGCATGGAGGCCCATGCGCGCGTCGTGCGCGCCGTCACCAGCGCCAACTCCGACGACATCGCGATCGCCCGCGCCTACCTGCGCCACCGGCCGCTGGCGAACGTGGACGAGCTCCGTTCGATCGCCACGGCCATCGCGCGCATGCCCCCCTCCGATGCGCAGGTGCGGGCACTCGAGACCTTGTCGCAGCAACGGGTGGCGGACCCGGAAAGCCTGCGCGAGATCGCCCGGCTGTTCCCCATGGCCAAGTCGGTGCAGCTGCAGCGGGCCATCGCCAGCGTGCTGATCCGTTCCGACTACCGGGTCCTCGGGCAGGCCGACCTGGCGCGTTCGCTCAAGCAGTACCGGCTGAAGTCGCCCGACGGCAACGACGTCATCGACGCATTGATCCGCGTGCTGCAGGCGGGTTGACACCCCGCGCGCTGCGCTAAGCTCGGGGGATGCACACGCGTCCCCTCGGCCCCTTCACCGTCTCCGCCATCGGTCTCGGCTGCATGAACCTCAGCCATGCGTACGGCACGCCGCCGTCCGCCGAGCAGGGGGAGAAAGTGCTGCGCGCCGCGCTGGATGCCGGCGTCACCCTGTTCGACACGGCTGCGCTCTACGGCTTCGGCGCCAACGAGACGCTGGTCGGCCGCGCGCTGAAGGCCGACCGTGGCCGCTTCACCCTTTGCAGCAAGGGCGGCATGGGCGGTGTGAAGGGCGACGACGGCGTCACGCGCCGCGTGATCGACGGCCGCCCCGAGTCCATCCTGCGCAATTGCGAGGACAGCCTGCGCCGCCTGCAGACCGACGTGATCGACCTGTACTACCTGCACCGCTGGGACAAGAAGGTGCCGGTGGAGGAGAGTGTCGGCGCGATGAGCCGGCTGGTGGAGCAGGGCAAGGTGCGCACGCTCGGACTCTCGGAAGTGTCCGCCGCAACCATCCGCAAGGCCCACGCGGTGCATCCCATCACCGCCGTGCAGACCGAGTATTCGCTGTGGACACGCAACCCGGAGATCGCGGTGCTCGGCGCCTGCCGTGAACTGGGCATCACTTTCATTCCCTTCAGTCCGCTCGCGCGGGGCTACCTGTGCGACGCGGTGCACGACGTGGCTGCGTTCGATCCGAAGGACATCCGCAAGACCATGCCGCGGTTCGAACCGCAGCACTATGCCGCGAACCTGCAGTTGCTCGCTGGCTACAAGGCGCTGGCACGGGAGGCCGGCTGCACGCCTGCGCAGCTGGCGCTGGCGTGGCTGCTGCACCAGGGCCAGGCGGCGGGATGGTGAACTTCCGGCTGCGCTCGCCGTGCAGCACGTACAGCCCGGCGCCCACCAGCAAGGCGATGCCCGCCCAGGCCAGCGCGTTCGGCACGTCCCCCCACACGACGAAGCCGAGCAGCAGCGCGAACAACAGCCCCGCGTAGCGGAAGGGCGCGATCACGCTCATCTCGCCGGAGCGCATGGCGATCGTCAGCAGGAAGTAGCCGCCGCTCAGGAAGACGCTGGCTGCCGCCAGCCGCGCGAGGTCCAGGCCACTCGCCGGCCGCCACTCCTGCCGCAGGCTCCAGAGGCCGGACAGGATCGTCACGGCGATGGCGGTGCTCAGCGTGACGAGCAGCGACGGGATGCTGCGGTCGATGGTGCGCGTCATCAGGTCCCGGCTGGCGTGCAGCAGCGTGCCTCCCAGACAGAGCAAGGCATAGGCATTGAAGGCGGCGCCGCTGGGCTGCACCACCAGCAGCACGCCCGTGAAGCCGGTAAGGATGGCCAGCCAGCGAGCCCCGCCCACCTTCTCGTGGAACGCGATCACCGCGAACAGCGTGATGAACAGCGGCGTCGCCATGTTGATGGCAGTCGCGTTGCCGATCGGCAGGTGGAACAGCGAGGTGAGGTAGGTGAGGGTGGCGCAGGAGTCGAGGAAGGCTCGCAGCACCACGCGGCGATCGCGCAGGCGCGGCACCTCCCGCAGCAAGCCCATGCCGGCGACGATCGCCAGCAGCAGCACGGTGGCGAACACGCCGCGCAGGAAGATCAATTGCCCGGAAGGCAGCGATTCGCTGACGACTTTCACGATGGCGTCGTTGGCCACGAAGCTGGCCATGCCCGCCGACATGGCGATCACGCCGCGGCGGTTGGCGGCGCGCTGCGCCGTCGGAGTCGGTAGGGTCATCGAAGCCGATCTTAAGCGGGCCAAGGGCGTTGCTCGGCCGTTGCGCGCATCGAACTCCCGTCTTGCTGGCGCCTGCCTGGCGGCGCATACTGGACGCGTCCGTCTCCACAGAGGAGGACCGGCATGAAACACGCAGTGGATCCCGACGTCGTCGGGGGTATGAGCATCTTCGAGAAGAGCTGCGCCTTCTGCGGCGCGCGCTTCCGGGTGCTGGCGGTTCGCGCCGCGCCCGGCGCGCATCCGGAGGAATACGACTGCCCCGAATGCGGCATGACGTACCGCACCGAGGCGGCAGGCGAGCCGGAGGTGCAGTTGCTCAGCCGCCGCACCGACGGCCGGTCCGACCGCTACCAGCAGACGATGTTCTGAGTCACCGCAGGCGAGCGGGACTCAGCATCGCTTCGCTCAAGCCGAAGTCCGCGATGCGTTGCGGCAACGGCAGCCCGCGCGCCAGCGCGGCGCACGCTTCGCCCATCGCGGGCGAGGTCTGGATGCCGTAGCCGCCCTGCGCGGCCACCCAGAAGAAGCCAGGCACCTGCGGGTCGAAGCCTCCGACGAGGTCGCCGTCGGCGACGAACGATCGAAGCCCGGCCCACGTGCGCGATGGCCTGCGGATCTCGAGCGTCGTCATCTGCTGGATGCGGTCGATCGCCAGCGCGATGTCCATTTCCTCCGGCTGCACGTCATGCGGCACGACCGGATCGGCATTGGCGGGTGAGCCGAGCAGCATGCCGGCGTCGTGCTTGATGTACCAGCTCTCGTCCGCGCTGACCAGGCAGGGCCAGGCCCGCGAGTCCACGTCCGCGGGCGGCGCGAAGGTGAAGGCCGAGCGGCGCTTCGGCTGCAAGCCGATGGGTGCGGCGCCCGCGATGCCAGCGATCACGTCCGCCCAGGCGCCCGCTGCGTCGATGACGATGGGCGACCGGAAGGCGCCCGCGCGTGTCGTGAGCTCCCACTGCTCGCGCACGCGCTGCAGGGCCGTCACCTCGGCGCCGCAGACGACGCTGCCGCCGGAGCGCTTCACGCCGCGCAGGTAGCCCTGGTGGATGGCGTGGACGTCCAGGTCGAACGCATCGGGCTCCAGCGCGCCGCCGATGACACGTTCGCCGCGCAGGACCGGGACGATCGCCAGAGCCTCGGCCCGCGTCAGGCTGCTGGCGTTCGGGGCCATCGTGCGCAGCAAGTCCCGGTGCGCCTGCAATTCCTCTTCCTGCCCATGCGTCGCCACCAGAAGGCAGCCGCGCGGGCTGATCAGCGGATGGTCGGAGAACCCGGGCGGGGGCGCGTCGAAGAAGGCGCGGCTGGCGCGCGTGAGCGCCCGGACCTGCGGCGTGCCGTAGCTCTCCAGGAACAAGGCCGCGGAGCGCCCGGTGGAGTGGTAGCCGGGCTGCGACTCCCGCTCCAGCACCACCACGCGGCCATGCGGGGCGAGGAAGAACGCCACCGATGCGCCGGCGATGCCGGCCCCGATCACCACGAAGTCGGCCTGGTCCATGGGATGGATGCTAACGCGTGCGCGAGCGCGCCAGCGCCAGCCGGTTGGTGTGCCGCAGGTGGCGCGCCAGCGCCACGGAGAGGTTGGACAGCAGCTTGGGTACCACCGCATGACCGCCCGCCGCGAGCCGCTCGAAGTCGTCCCGCTTCAGGATGGCGACCAGCAGGTCTTCCTGCGCGACGACCGAGGCCGAGCGCGCGGAGCCGTCGAGGAAGCCGATCTCGCCGATCACGGACCCGCGCCGCGCGCCCGCCAGTCGGACCGGCTGGCCGTCGTCGTCGGCCACCACGATGCTGGCGCAGCCCTGCAGCACCAGCATCAGTTCGTTGCCGGGCGACCCTGCGGCCAGGATCACTTCGCCGGCCTTGAACAGCCGGTGGGTCATGGCGGCCTCCAGCGTGGCACGGTCTTCCGCGCTGAAGCCCTGGAACAGCGGAAAGCTGTCGAACAGGGTGCTCGCTTCCTTCCTGGCCTCTTCGCCGTAGCGCGCGATCAGGTGGTTCTCGGCCAGCTCCAGCGCGAAGTCGAGGTCGGTGGTCAGCTGCGCGGCCGGCAGGCGCCGCCGCAATTCCTCGGCCACGTTGGTGTCGTGCCGGCCGGCTCCGGCGTGGACCACCACCGCGCCGCCGGCGGACGCTTGCTGCTCGAACGCGGCCAGCATGGAGGCGACGCTGGAGTCGATGTGGCGCACGCGGGACCACTCCAGCACGATGCAAGCGGCGCCGCGGCTGCCCTCCGTCAGGAAGCGGTCGAGCGTGGCTCCCACCGCGAAGAACAGGTCGCCCTCCAGCTCGAACACGCGCAGCTCCTCGCCGCGCTCGGCCAGCACGCGCAGCTCGCCGGTGCCGCGGGCGCAGTTGGAGGACAGCTGGCGTCCCGTCCACACGTGGCGCACCGGCTGGCGCGCACTGCGCACGGCCACCAGGAAGAGGCCGAGCATCAGTCCGGTGAAGGCGGCCAGCACCATGTTGGTCAACACGGCAACGGCCGTGACGGCGGCGATCAGCGCGAGGTCCTCGCGCGCATTGACCGGCAGGGACCGGCGCAGCAGCCAGTCGGCCGCCATCCGCAGCGATGGCCGGTCCACCAGGAACCATGCTTCGCACAGCAGCACGCCCGCCACGGCTGCCAGCGGCATGTGGCCCAGCGCGCCGGTCAGGTAGACGGCGGCGACGACGGCCGCCATCAGCAGCATCGCGGGAGCGCGCAGCGCCGACGTGCGCGCCACCGCCAGGCAGGCCATGATGCT
>JAJNBO010000158.1 GCA_021156245.1 Ramlibacter sp.
CCACCTGCAGGTGGAGCTGGTGCGGCGCTGGCGCCAGGGCCAGGCCGACGAGCGCGCCAGGCGCGGCATCCACCTGGCCATCAACGGCATCGCGGCCGGATTGCGCAACACCGGCTAGTCCCACGCCGGGCGGACGGCTCACCTACAGCGGTTGTCCGGCACGGCATAGGACAGCTCCTATGCCTCATCGGCCGGCACCCGGCCCGGGAATCGGTTCGCGCCGAGGCTGCGACGCAGCGCCGGCTGATGTCACAGGTCCCGGCCGCCGCCCATAGTGGAATCAGGCCAGACGGCCGATCCACAGGAGTCGCAAATGATCCAGACCAGCGCCAGCCAGTTCCAGCTCTGCTTCCGCTCGCTGTTCCACGAAGGCCGGGGTTATGCCTTCCCGTGCGACCCGCAAGGCCACGTCGACCTGGACGGAATGAGCGAACGTGCGCGCAACAACTACTTCTACGCGCGCGCCATGGTCGGCAAGGAACTGTCGGTGCCGGCGGTCGAGCACCCGCTGCACTGAGCCGCGCGGCGCCCGGCCAGCAGGCCGTTCAACGGTAGAACGGCTCCACCTTCCCCTTGAGCTTGATCATCAGCGGCTGGCCCTTGCGGTCCACCGTCTTGCCGGCCGGCACGCGGATCCAGCCTTCGCTGATGCAGTACTCCTCCACGTCCTCGCGCTCCTGCCCGTTGAAGCGGATGCCGACATCGTGCGAGAACACGGCGGCCACGTGGTGGGGGCTGCGCGGGTCGATGGAGAGGCGGTCCGGCAGCGGGGGCGGCGAAGTGGGTTCGGTCATCCCCGTATTGTCTCCGCTTGCCGTCACGTGCCGAGCAGTTCCCCGACCGGCTTCAGGTCGTCCACGCGGTCGCAGACCGCCTTGACCGCCATCAGGATGGGGATGCCGAGCAGCAGGCCCCACACCCCCCACAACCAGCCCCATGCGAGCACGCCGATGAAGACGGCCACGGGGTTCATGCTGCTCGCCTTGCTGGTCGCCCACGGCACCAGGAGGTAGCCTTCGATCGTGTTGATCAGCAGCGAGCTTCCGCCGACGAGCAGCGCCATGTTCATGGTGCCGAACTGGAGGAAAGCCACCAGCGCGGCCCCGGCCGTGACCGCCACGGATCCGACATAGGGAACCAGGTTCAACACGCCGGCGGCAACGCCCCAGACCGCTGCGTGCTTCAGCCCGAAGAGCGCGAAGGTGATGCCGGTGGCGATGCCCACGCCCAGGCTGGCCAGCAGCTGCACCATGAGGTAGCGCTGCATCTGCGCATTGATCTCGTCCAGCGCCTGCACGGTCAGTTTCTTCTCGGCGAGGCCCGGGCCCGCGATCTTGACCAGCTTGCGCCGGAACGTGTCGCCGGAGATCAGCATGAAATAGGTGAGGAACGTCACCATGATGGTCTGCCCGACGACGCTCGCCAGGCCGATGGTTCCCGTCACGAGGTGCTCGCGCAGGTCGAAGCGCGGCTTCTCCACGATGACACGCGCCACGCCGCGCGTCGGCGGCGTGTTCGCGCCGCCGGCCTCGTCCGCGGCCTTCTGCAGCTCCGCCGCCGCCTTCTGCACCGTCTCCAGCGTGGTCTCCGACTTCTTGGAGGTGCGCTCGCGCTGCAGCGAGTCCCGCAGCTTGCGCGCCGCATCGGGCAGCGAGGTGATCAGCTCGTTCGCATCGTCCGAGAGGGAATACACGGCTGCGCCCATGCCGCCGAGGATGCCGAGGATCAGGACCGCGGCGCTCAGGCTGCGCGGCACCTTGCGACGGTGCAGCCAGTCCACCAGCGGGGACAGCGCGTAGCTGAAGACCAGGCCCACCATGAGCGGGATGAAGAAGCCGCTGGCCCACCGCAGCACGGCGAGCAGGGCGAGCACCGTCAGCACGACCAGCGTCATGCTGCGGGCGGTCTGCGGCAGGTGCAGCAGCACGTGCGGCGGCTCGCGGACATCGACCGGCGTGCGCGGCAGGTCGTCGATCTCGGAAGGATCCGGACTCACAGTGTCGTCATTCATGCGCGAGCCCTGGTGTACTGCGTGTGTTCAGCTGGCGAGCGCCTCCCGCACGGCGCTGAGCTGGCGGCGCGAGACCGCCAGCGATTCGTCGACCCCGTTCAGGCGGACGGCCCAGCCCTCGCCCTCCTCGGCGTCGAAATGCTTTTCCAGCGCCCGCACGGCGCGGCGCGAGACCAGCGCGTTGCGGTGCACGCGCAGGAACTGCGTGCCGTGGCGTTCCTCGAGGTCGCTGAGCGAGCCGTCCAGAATATAGCTCCTGACCGCCGTGCGCACCGTGATGTACTTCAGTTCGGCCTTGAAATAGAGCACTTCGGTCACCGGGACGCGCTCGGTGCGCCCGCGATCCTGGATGACCAGCACTTCCTGCTCGGTCTCGCCGCCGCCGAGGCGCCCGGCGCGGGCCCGCTCGATGCGCGCCAGCGCCGTCTGGAGCCGCTCCAGGCGCACGGGCTTGGTGAGGTAGTCGACGGCTTCCAGCTCGAACGCGGCGACCGCGTGCTCCGCATACGCGGTCACGAAGACCACCGGCGGCGGCTCCGGCAGCGTCCGGATCACCTGCGCGAGCGCGAGGCCGTCGGCCCCCGGCATGTGGATGTCCAGCAACACGCCGTCGAAGGCCTGGCGTCGCAGGTGCTCCATGGCCTGGGCAGCATTGGCCGCCTCGGCCGCGATCTCGGCGGCGGGCTCCATGCAGTCCGCCAGGAGCGTGCGCACGCGCGAGCGCGCGAGCGGCTCGTCATCGACCACCAGCATCTTCAGGCCCATCGTTTTCCTCCGTCCGTTGTCATGCGGGGACTTCCATCCGCACCTGGTACAGCCCGTCGATCAATGCCGTCTGGAACTGTGCCTGCACGTCGTGCAGCAGCCGCAACCGGTCCCGCACGTTGTCCTGCGCCACGCCATGCCCGGGCCGTCCCTGGCCCGAAGGCACCGTGTTCGTGACCTTGATCACCACCACGCTGCCCCTCCGCTGCGTGGAGACCTTCACGTCCGCGCCGGTGGGACTGGGCTCCACCCCGTGCTTGACCGCATTCTCCACCAAGGGCTGCAAAAACAAAGCAGGCACCTTCGCGCTGCCCGTCCGGGGGTCGATCGCCCACTCCACCCGCAGCCGCTCGCCGAAGCGGACCTGCTCGATCGCCAGGTAGTGGCGCGCAAGCTGCACTTCCTCGGCCAGGGTGACCGATTCGTCCTTGGCGACGAGGGCATGACGGAACAGCTCGCTCAGGTCCTCCAGCAGCGCCTCGGCCCGCCGGGGGTCCTCCCGCACCAGCGCGATCGCGCTGTTCAGGCTGTTGAACAGGAAGTGGGGGCGGATGCGCGCCTGCAGCTCGGCGAGCCGGGCGATGGTCTCGGCGGGCAGCTGGCCCTTCGAGCGCAGCACCAGGGCGGCGACCAGCAGGGCGGACAACAGGGCGCCGGCGGCCGCGGACGCGAGCCACGGGGCCTGCGTCGTGGCGCCCACCACGGCGAGCAGGCCGCAGCCATAGACCCCGGCCACCGCCCCGAGCGCCACGCCCACCGCCTGCTGGCCGGGTGGCGGCAGGCGCGCCAGCACCCGCTTGGCGCTGCAGGTGACCACCAGCCAGCCCAGGGTGCCCGGGAGGGCGGCCCCGGACAGGTAGGCCAGGCGCTCCACCCAGTCCATCAGCCCGCCGGGGCCGAACAGGGCGCCCACGGCCATCACGGCCTCGACGAACAGCACCGCCCGCAGCACCACCCCGAGCTGGCAGGCGTCGAACAGCAGGTGGCCGGCGCGCGGCTTCACCGCCCGCGGGGTGTCGCGGGACAGCTCCTGGAACGCGGATAATAGTTGTTCGTCGTTCATCGGGCAGCGGGCAGCGCAGGCCGCAAGGACGGGCCTCCTCGGGCCCCATTATTGGTGAACTGACGCGTTTGCCTAGTCTCTTTCCCGCATCCGTGCATCCCCTATGAGCCAACTCGATCACAAATCCCAGGCATGGTCCGCCCTCTTCAGCGAGCCCATGAGCGACCTGGTCAAGCGCTATACCGCCAGCGTCTTCTTCGACAAGAGGCTGGCGCAGGCGGACATCGCGGGCTCGCTGGCGCATGCGGCGATGCTCCAGCGCCAGGGCGTGATCTCCGACGGGGACCTCGCCGACATCCGGCGCGGCATGGCGCAGATCCTGGCGGAGATCGCGTCCGGCGCCTTCGAATGGAAGCTGGACCTCGAGGACGTGCACCTGAACATCGAGGCCCGCCTCACCCAGCTGGTGGGGGACGCCGGCAAGCGCCTGCACACCGGGCGCAGCCGCAACGACCAGGTCGCCACCGACGTGCGCCTCTGGCTGCGCGGTGAGATCGACCTGATCGCGGACCTTCTGACCGCCTTGCAGAAGGCCCTCCTCGGGCTGGCGGAGAAGAACGTCGACGTGGTGATGCCCGGCTTCACCCACCTGCAGGTGGCGCAGCCCGTGAGCTTCGGCCACCACATGCTCGCCTACGTGGAGATGTTCTCGCGCGACCACGAGCGGATGCTGGACGTGCGCAAGCGCGTGAACCGGCTGCCGCTCGGCGCCGCCGCCCTCGCCGGCACCACCTACCCGCTGGACCGCGACTCCGTCGCGAAGGAGCTGGGCATGGACGGGGTCTGCCAGAACTCGCTGGACGCGGTGAGCGACCGCGACTTCGCGATCGAATTCACCGCCGCCGCCAGCCTGGTGATGGTGCACGTGAGCCGCTTCTCCGAGGAGCTGATCCTCTGGATGTCGCAGAACTTCGGCTTCATCCGCATCGCCGATCGCTTCACGACCGGCTCGTCGATCATGCCGCAGAAGAAGAACCCGGACGTCCCGGAGCTCGCCCGCGGCAAGACGGGCCGGGTGGTGGGCCACCTCATGGGCCTCATCACGCTGATGAAGGGGCAGCCGCTCGCGTACAACAAGGACAACCAGGAGGACAAGGAGCCCTTGTTCGACACCGTGGACACTCTGAAGGACACGCTGCGCATCTTTGCCGAGATGGCCGAGGGCATCACCGTGCAGCCGCAGGCGATGGAACAGGCGGCGCTGAAGGGCTATGCCACCGCCACGGACCTGGCCGACTACCTGGTCAAGAAGGGCCTGCCCTTCCGCGACGCCCACGAAACCGTGGCGCACGCCGTCAAGGCGGCGGTGTCGCACAACTGCGACTTGTCCGAGCTGCCGCTGGCGGTGCTGCAGCAGTTCAACCCGAACATCGGCAAGGACGTGTACGACGCGCTGTCGCTGCGCGGCTCCCTGAACGCGCGCAACACCCTGGGCGGCACCGCGCCGGCGCAGGTGCGCGCCCAGATCGAGCGGCACCGCGCCCGCCTGGCCTGAGCGGCCAAGCCCTCGCTACTGGGTGAGCTGCACCCGGTAGGTGACCACCAGCGCCCCGCCGGCAGCCAGCGAGCCGGTGAAAGTCCAGCGCAGGGCGCCGGTGCCTCCCGCGACGGGCTGCGTGCTGATCGCGCAGGCGCTGATTCCGGCCGGCAGCGGCGTCGGACAAGCGGCCGAGACATAGGTGGTGAACGCCGGGGTGGCGTCGTTGATCATCAGCGTGGACACCGCGCTGCCGCCGTTGTTCTGCGCCGTCAGCGAGTACTGCAGCACTTCGCCGGGGGTGGCGTTGACCGTGGTGGCCTCGGCGCTGCCCCGGGTGACATTGCTCACCATCTTGCGCAGCGACAGCGCCGACGCCTGCCCGACGGTGGTGACGTCCGTGACCAGCAGCGTTTCCGACAGCGCCGGATTCGCGTTGGTGTACGTGAAGGTCGCCGTCACGTTGGCGGTGTTCTGCGCGCCATAGGCGATGCCCGCAGGCACGAACTGCTTGACGACGACGCAGACGCGCTGCCCGGCCGTCACGCTGATCGCCGTCGCTACCAGAGGCTCGGCGGCGTCGAGGTTGCCGCTGCAGTTGGCGTCGGCATAGAGCACCGTGTTCCACGCCGGGCTGGCCGGGTTGGATGCGCCGGACAGGGCGAAACCGACCTGGCCGCCGCTGCCGGCCTGGAAGGTGTGGGCGTAGAAGACCACCGTGCCGGGCTGCGCCGTCTGCGCCCCGTCGGGGCCGAAGGTGGACGGCTGCGCGAGCCCGAAACCGACGCCGGAATAGGACTGGCCGGCGGCCGGCGTGAATGACAGGTTCGGCCTCGCGTAGCTGCCGCTGGTGGTTCCCGCGCTGCCGGAGGTCGGGAGTGCGCCCGATGGCGGCGTGGGTGACACCGACACGGTGCCGGTGACCGTCGCCGGGAGCCACAAGGTGAAACCGCCGTCGCCGCCGGTCACCGCGGTTTCGACCACCGTCGCGCCGGACCGCGCCGTCACGGTGAGGTTGGCCAGCCCGGCTTCGGTGCCGTCCTTGAGCCCGTTGTTCGGAACGCC
>JAJNBO010000159.1 GCA_021156245.1 Ramlibacter sp.
CTGGCCACCCGGCACCAGGCGGTGCAGCCGGAGCTGCTGCGGCTGCTGCATGCGCGCGGCATGGCGATGCCGATCATGACGAGCCGGCAGGTGAAGGTGCTGCGCCAGCTGGGCAAGCTGCAGGGCGCGAAGTTCGACCAGCTGTACGTGGAGGAAGTGGTGCTGCGTTCGCACCGGGACGACATCGCCAACTACGAGAAGCTGGCGGTGGACGCGCAGGACCCCGTGCTCAAGGCATGGATCGAACGCCACCTGCCAACCCTGCGGTTCCACCAGGCGAAGGCCGGCAAGGCCTTGCCGAACGCTTCCCTGCGCGGTCAGCGCGCGGTGTAGCCCATCACGCGCCAGCGGCCGTCCGGCTCGCGCACCGTGGTGACGGTTTCGACGACCTGCGGGTTCTTCTCGAACCTGGTGAGGAAATTAACGGTGACGTAGTCGCCGTCCGGACGGCCGGCCAGCGTCTTCTTGTACAAGGCCTGGCCGGGCTCGCGCTGGACCAGCGCTCCGAACGGCTCGCGCACCTTGGGGATGCCATCCATCCACGCGCCCAGCGGCACGGTCTGGCGGAACGCCGCGCTCGATGCGTCCCACGCCGAGCCCCAGTCGCGCCGGTCCAGCAGGAGCAGGAACGCATGCGCGGCCAGTTGACCGGCCTTCTCGGCCTCCGGGTTGCTCACGGTGCCGGGCGCGGCCTGCGGTTGCGCCGCGGGTGCAGCGGGCGCCGCCGGAGCGGCGCGCGCGGGTGCGCCGGTGCTCGCCGGCGGCTTGAGCTGGGCCTGCGCGGCGGCGGCGACGCCCAGGGCTGCGGCCAGTGCGGCAAGACGGAAACTCGGCTTCATCGGGACTCCACGATCTGACAACCTGGCAGTCTAGCCGCTGCCCACGGCCGGGTTCCCGGGCTACGGTTTTTTACCGCGCCTTTACCCGCAGCAGCTCGCGCATCATCCGCGCGCCCACCTGGCCCTGGTCCTCGTTGTTCGTGTTGAAGACCACGTGCACGTGGTCCGCCAGCGTGGCGAGGTGCTCGATCTCCGGCACCATCGCCGCGAGTTCGTCGTTGCCGTACTGGTAGTCGAAGCGCGCCGACGACGCGGCCAGCCCCTTTCTGTTCCACGTCTCCTTGTTGCGCCCGTGCAGGCGCACGATGGCGAGCTTCGGATTCGTGACGTCCCAGACGCAGGGCACGCAATTGGCGAAGCCCTGGGGAGAGTCGACGACCGTGTGCACGAGGCCGAGTCTCTGCTCCCATTCGATCGTCTTCTCCAGGTCGTCGCCGTGGAACCACGTGCCGTGGCGGAATTCGGCCGCGACCAGGTGACCCGACATCTTCTCGACGCAGTGCTCCACGTGGGCGATGCCGGCGCGATTGCGCAGCAGCCACGGCGCGAACTGGAAGTGCACCGCGCCCAGCTTGCCGGCGTCCTTCAGTGGCGCCAGGGCTTCGATGAACCGCCGCCACAGTTCGTCGCGGATCTCCGCCGGCACGTCCTGGTAGTAGAGGTTGCGTGTGACGTCCGGGCCCAGCGCCTGCTGCAGGTCGCGATGCAGCACAGTCGGCAACGTCTGGTGCCCGGTGAACAGGCGAAAGGCCTTCACGTTGAAGGTGAAGTCCGGCGGCGTGCGCTGCGCCCAGAGTTGCGCGACCTGCGGCGTCGGCATCGCGTAGTAGCTGGAATCGACCTCCACCATCGGGAACTGGCGCGCGTAGAACTGCAGCCGCTGCTCCGCCGTCTTGCACGCCGGCGGATAGAAGCGGCCGCAGGCGATGAGCGTCTTGTCCGTCCACGATGCGGTGCCGACGAGGATGTTTCCGGTCACTGGATTAATATACAGCGGATGCAGTACCCCGACCCCCTCGAATCGCTCAACGCGCAGCAGCGCGACGCGGCCACGCATGGCACCGGCGACACGGCCGGCGACACGCGGCCGCTGCTGGTGATCGCGGGAGCGGGCTCGGGCAAGACCAACACGCTGGCGCATCGCGTCGCCAACCTCGTGCGCCACGGGGCGGACCCGCAGCGCGTGCTGCTGCTCACGTTCAGCCGGCGGGCGGCGCAGGAGATGGAGCGCCGCGTCGGCGGCGTGCTGCAGAGGGCGCTGGGACTTGCAGGCAGCCAGCCGCTGCCCAACCTGCCCTGGAGCGGCACCTTCCACGGCATCGGTGCGCGGCTGCTGCGCGAGTACGCGCCGCGCATCGGCCTGGAAGACACCTTCACCATCCACGACCGCGGGGACGCCGAGGACCTGATGGGGATGGTGCGGCACGAGATCGGCCTGTCCGAGACGAAGAAGCGGTTCCCCTTGAAGGGCACGTGCCTGGGCATCTACTCCCGCGTGCTCAACACGCGCGAGCCGCTGCCGGTGGTGCTGCAATCGGTGTACCCGTGGTGCACGCAGTGGGAGGACGAGCTGAAGAAGCTGTTCGGCGCGTACGTGGAGGCCAAGCAGCAGCAGAACGTGCTGGACTACGACGACCTGCTCGCCTTCTGGGCCGACATGATGGCGGAGCCGGCGCTGGCCGCCGAAGTCGGCGCGCGCTTCGACCACGTGCTGGTGGACGAATACCAGGACACGAACAAGCTGCAGGCGCAGATCCTGCTCGGGCTCAAGCCGACGGGGCAGGGCGTCACGGTCGTCGGCGACGACGCGCAGAGCATCTACTCGTTTCGCGGCGCGACGGTGCGCAACATCCTCGACTTCCCGCACCAGTTCACGCAGCCCGCGCGCGTCGTCACGCTGGAGCGCAACTATCGCAGTACGCAGCCCATCCTGGACGCCAGCAACGCGGTGATCGCGGCGGCGCGCGAACGCCATGCCAAGAACCTGTTCACCGACAAGGCTTCCAGCCAGCGCGCGCAGCTCGTGCTGGTGCCGGACGAGGCGCAGCAGGCGCGCTGGGTGGCCGACCAGGTGCTGCGCCAGCGCGAAGCCGGAACGACGCTGAAGTCGCAGGCGGTGCTGTTCCGCACCAGCCATCACAGCGCTGCGCTCGAACTGGAGCTCGCGCGCCGGAACATCCCGTTCGTCAAGTTCGGAGGCCTGAAGTTCCTGGAGGCCGCGCACGTCAAGGACGTGATGGCGCTGCTGCGGTTCGCGCAGAACCCGCGCAGCCGCATGACCGGCTTCCGCGTCGCGCAACTGGTGCCCGGCGTAGGCGCGGCCACCGCCACCCGCCTGCTCGACGCGATGGCGGCGGCCAGCGATCCGCACCAGGCGCTGCAATCGTTCGAGGCGCCCCCGCAGGCGAAGGAAGAGTGGACGCAGCTGGCCTCGCTGTTCGCCAAGCTGAACGACGCCGAGCTGGCGTGGCCCGCCGACATGGAGCTGGCGAAGTCCTGGTACCTGCCGGTGCTCGAGCGGCTGCACGAGGACGCCGCCGTGCGCAAGCTGGACGTCGAGCAGCTCGCCCGCCTGGCCGCGGGCTATGGCAGCCGCGAGCGTTTCCTCACCGAGCTGACGCTCGATCCGCCCGAGGCCACCAGCGACCAGAGCGGGCCGCCGCTGCGCGACGAGGACTACCTCATCCTCTCCACCATCCACAGCGCCAAGGGCCAGGAGTGGAAGGCGGTGCACGTGCTGAGCGTGGTGGACGGCTGCATCCCGAGCGACATGGCGACCGGCACCACCGAGGAGATCGAGGAAGAGCGCCGCCTGCTGTACGTGGCCATGACCCGCGCGCGGGAGCAGTTGCACTTGCTGGTGCCGCAGCGCTTCTACGTCACGCAGCAGTCGGGCGGCGGCGACCGCCACATGTACGCCGGCCGCACGCGTTTCATCAGCGAGGGGATGGCCGCGCGGTTCGAGCAGGTCACTTGGCCCGAGGCGATCGTGGCGCGCCCCGGCATCGCGCAGCCGCAGGCGCCCCTCATGCAGGTGCGCTCGCGGGCACGGGCCGCGTGGAAATAACGAGACAGCGCGCGGTCCTACGCCTGTCCCGCCGATGCCAGCCTAGATTGGCCGCTCCAACCACCAAGGAGCAAGCCATGGCATCCCGCAGTACCTCGTCTCCCGCCTCGTCGAAGTCGTCCGCCTCCTCGTCGGGCAAGGGGAGCGCCCAGTCCGCCAGCAAGTCCGGCAAGGCCAGCGCGCAGGGCGGCGCCAAGGGCAGCAGCGCCAGCAGCAAGCGCAGCGCCGCAGGCGGCGAGAAGAAGTCCACGCCCCGGAGCAAGTGAGGCCCATGGCAGACCAGCAGAAGCCGGACGGCGAAGCCTCCGCTGACCCGAACAGCCGCAGCAGCGGCAACCAGGGCGCCCGCGGCAGCCGCGGGCAAGCCAACGACGGCGCGCTGCCGGACAACGGCAGCCATGACGGCCGCGACAAGCCCGCGCCGCAATCGACCGACCTGCGCGAGGCCGATGCGCAGGGCGGCGGAGGGACGGCGAGCGAGAGCAGCCGCTCGCGCTAGCAGGTTGGCGACAATGGGGGGATGCGTCTCCCCAGCTCCGCCAATTTCCGTCCCGTCGGGATCGTTCCCCTTCGCAACGTCTGGCGCTCCGACCACCTCGGCGCGCTCGACGACCATGACGCCGCCCAGATCGAGGCGCTCGGCATCCGCCGCGTGCTCGACTTCCGCGGCGTCGAGGAACGCACCGCGGCTGCCTGCCGCCTGCCCGGCGTGACGGTGCATTCCTTGCCGATCGAACCCACCATCGTCCAGCAGCTCGCCGGGCTCGTCGCCGCCGGCACCACCATTTCCGGCCGCGACGTCGCCGACTACATGCAGGACACGTATCGCGGCTTCGTGCGCACCGGCACGCCGCGCTTCGCCGAGTTCTTCGGCCACCTGCTGGAGTCGGACACCCCCACGGTCTTTCATTGCACGGCCGGCAAGGACCGCACGGGGTTTGCCGCTGCCCTCCTGCTCAAGGCCACCGGCGCCAGCGATGACGAGGTGATGCACGACTACCTGCTCACGAACGACCGCGTGCAGTTGCCGCAGGGATCCCGCCTGGGGCTCTCGCCGGAAGCGGCGGAGGTGTTGTGGCGCGTGCAACCGGAATTCCTGCTGGCCGCCCTCGACGAGGTGAACCGCGCATACGGCTCCATGGAAGGCTACCTGCGCGAGGGCCTCGGACTCGGTGACGCCGAACACGAACGCCTGCGCGCGCTTTACAAGGCGGGCTAGGCACTTGCGGGCCGGCAGATCACTTTCCTTCCGGCTACCGCGACAGTCTCCTACGCAAGTCCTTGCGCGGTGACTACAGGTCTGCCGCTGGGGCAGGCGAACACTCCATGCCATGGCGGGCAAAAGCCCGACACCAAGAAGCAAAGGAGTCCGCGATGCCGAACCAGGAACAGTCCCGAGACGGGATCCCGCGCAAGGACGATGACCGCCCGAGCCCCGACCTCCGCAAGGGCGGCGCCACCGAATCCCCCAGCAGCCAGGACTACCGCGGCGACGGCCCCGGCAAGATCGGCCTCAACAGCGACGACCAGCCCGACCTCGTGGCGCCCTCCGGCGTCAACGAGCGGGATCACGGCTCCGCGGAGGACGCGCCTTCCGCCGGCGGCACGCTCGACTTCGACGATGGCACCGACATGGTCCACCCGCGCGGCAAGGTGACCGACGCCGGCCGCACCGCCAACGAGAAGAACCCCAGCGACGCGGGCGACCTGGGCGCCCCGGGCGCGGGCCTCTCCGACCGCAACGGACCGAGCGATCCCGATGCAAAACGCGGTCGCTAAGGCGGCGCGCGGAGGAGGCAACATGGTTTACGCGATCTTCTCCGCCTCGGTCCTGCTCGCGATCGGCGCGATCTACGCGGGCGCGGTAGGGTGGCTGTGGTTCCGCCAGGAACGCCTGCTGTTCGAGCCCGACGCGCTGCCGCAGGACGAGCCGATCTGCACCGACACGGACACGCGCGAGTTCTTCGTCGACGTGCCCGGCGCGCGCCTGTCCGTGGCGCACATGATGCGGCCCAACCCGCGCGGCGTGTTCTTCTTCCTGCACGGCAACTCCGGCAACCTGAAGAAGTGGTTCGTCGAGCTCGACGCCTTCCGCCAGGCGAACTTCGATGTCGTGATGTTCGACTACCGCGGATTCGGCAAGAGCACCGGCCAGATCGAGAGCGAGGAGCAACTGCGTGCCGACGTCGCGGCGGTATGGGCGCATTTCGCTCCGGCGTACGAGGGCAAGCGGGTCGTGATCTCCGGCCAGTCGCTGGGCACGGGGTTGGCTGCCGGGCTGGCCGCGCAACTGTGCTCGGAGGGACACGCGCCGGACCTGACCTTGCTGGTCTCGCCGTACAGCAGCATGCGCGCGCTCGCGGCGGAGCTGTACCCCTGGGTGCCGCTGCAGGTGCTGCGCTATCCGCTGCACACGCTGGAGCACGCCGCCAAGCT
>JAJNBO010000160.1 GCA_021156245.1 Ramlibacter sp.
GTCGAGGATGCTGCGGCGCTCGTCGGCGGGTGCCGGCGGACGCACCGGCGGCAGGCCGTCGGCATTGCTGGTGGCGCGGTCGCCCGGCATTCCGGGTGGTGGCTCGCCCTGCGATCCGTTCGGCGGCACCACGCCCGGCACGCCGCCGCCTCCCTCGCCGCCCGCCAGGCCCAGGCTGCTGACGCCCTGGCCGCGCGCGAATTCCTCGTAGTACCACTCGCCGCCGATGTTCACCAACCCTTCGGGAGCCGTCGGCTCCATGACGGGCACGCCCTTGAGCGCGGTGTCCATGAAGTTGATCCACACGGGCAGGCTCAGGCCGCCGCCCGTTTCACGGTCTCCCAGCGAGCGCGGGTTGTCGTAGCCCATCCAGACGATCGCCACCAGCGTCGGGTGGAAGCCGTTGAACCAGGTGTCGATGGAGTCGTTGGTGGTGCCCGTCTTGCCGTACAGGTCCGGCCGCTTCAGGTCGCGCTGTGCCCTTGCAGCGGTGCCTGAGCGCGCGATCTCCTGCAGCAGCCGGTTCATCACGAAGGCATTGCGCGCGTCGATCGCCCGCATCGACTCGTTCAGCAGGGGCGGCTGGCTTTCGACCAGGGGCTTGCCTTTCTGGTCGGTGATGCGCGTGATCAGCCAGGGATTGACGCGGTAGCCGCCGTTGGCGAACACGGAGTAGCCCGTGGCGATCTGCATCGGCGTGACCGAGCCGGCGCCGAGGGCCATCGTCAGGTACGCCGGGTGTTTCTCGGGCTCGAAGCCGAAGCGTGCCACCCAGTCCTGCGCGTTCTGCGTGCCCACGGCCTGCAGCACGCGGATGGAGACCATGTTCTTCGACTTCGCCAGCGCCGTATGCAGCGCCATGGGGCCTTCGAACTTGCCGTCGTAGTTCTTCGGTTCCCAGGGCTGGCCGCCGGTGATGTCCGCGCCGAAGAACAGCGGCGCGTCGTTCACCACGGTGGTGGGAGAGAACCCCTTCTCCAGGGCGGCGGAGTAGATGAAGGGCTTGAAGCCCGAGCCCGGCTGGCGCCAGGCCTGCATGACGTGGTTGAACTTGTTCTTGTTGAAGTCGAAGCCGCCCACCAGTGCGCGCACGGCGCCGTCGCGCGGGTCCATCGCCACGAACGCGCCTTCGACCTCGGGCAGCTGGGTGATCTCCCAGGCGTCCTTCGGCGTCTTCATCACCCGGATGACGGCGCCGCGGCGGATCTTGATCTTGGGCTGCGCCTTGGCGGACAAGCCGGACTGCGCCGCGCGCAGGCCTTCGCCGACGATGTCGAAGCGCTCGCCGTTCTGGCGCACCGCCACGATCTTCTTCGGATCGGCTTCCAGCACCACCGCCGCCATCACGTCGCCGTTGTCGGGGTGTTCCGCCAGCGCGTCGTCGATCGCGTCTTCCAGCTCCTTCGGGTCGTTCGGCAGGTCGACGAAACGCTCGGGACCGCGGTAGATCTGCCGCTTCTCGTAGTCCATGATGCCCTTGCGCAGGGCCTTGTACGCCGCTTCCTGCTCCTTGGCCTTCACGGTGGTGAAGACGTTCAGGCCGCGGGTATAGGTTTCGTCGCCGTACTGGGCGAAGACCAGCTGGCGCACGGTCTCGGCCACGTACTCCGCGCGCACGGCGGTGGTCTGGGCGCCGGTGCGGATGCGCAGTTCCTGCTTCTTGGCTACAACGGCTTCCTCGGCCGTGATGAAACCGTTGTCCTCCATCCGTTCGATGATGTACAGCTGACGGGCACGGGCGCGGGCCGGATTGATGATCGGGTTGTAAGAGGAGGGCGCCTTGGGCAGGCCCGCCAGCATCGCCGCCTCGGCGATGGTGAGGTCCTTCATCGGCTTGCCGTAGTACGCCTCCGAAGCCGCCGCGAACCCGTAGGAGCGGTTGCCCAGGAAGATCTGGTTCATGTAGATCTCGAGGATCTGGTCCTTCGAGAGCAGGTGTTCCAGCTTGAACGTGAGCAGAACCTCGTACAGCTTGCGCGTGAAGGTCTTCTCGGAGGAGAGATAGACGTTGCGCGCCACCTGCATGGTGATGGTGGACGCGCCCTGGCTCTTGGCGCGGCCCAGGTTGGCGATCGCCGCGCGCATCAGGCCCTTGTAGTCGACGCCGCTGTGCGAATAGAAGCGCGCGTCCTCGATCGCCAGCACCGCGTTCTTCATCACGGCGGGGATCTCGCCGATGGGCGTCAGGTTGCGCCGCTCTTCGCCGAACTCGCCGAGCAGCACCCCTTCGGCGCTGAACACGCGCAGCGGCAGCTTGGGCCGGTAGTCCGACAGGTCGCTGATGTCGGGCAGGTTCGGGTAGGCGACAGCCAGCGCCACGCCGCCGATGGTCACGCCGGCGGCGAGCAGGGCGAAGGCCAGGCCGAAGGTCCAGGCGAGAGAAGCCAGGATGAAGCGTTGCCAGAAAGGCCGGCGGCGGGCGGGGGCGGGCGCGTGAGAAGGATCGGATGCCATAGAACTCCATCGGGCGGCCCGGAGCGCCCATTATAAAAAGTGCATTCCTCTGAGCCGGGCGGCGGACAGTCGGTTCCAGCCGCGTGCATTGGCGGCTTGCCCAAGGGGCTTAAGCCGCCGGAGTATGGCACTTCAACTCGTCTGCTTTTGACAACGAACCACAGCAGTGGATTCCGAAATTCCTTTGTGCGACAAGGATGTTACGGCTAGCATTGAAGTGGAATCTTAAGTTCGTTACGCCTTCTTACTAGGCGTGGGAGACGGGTCTTGATCTCAATCGGCTCTCTGTTTGGCCGTCAATCGGCTCCCCTGTTGGGCCTGGACATCAGCTCGTCCAGTGTCAAGCTGGTGGAGCTCAGCCGTGGCAAGGATGGCAGCCTGGTCCTGGAACGCTGCGCGATCGAGCCGCTCGAGCGCGGCTGGATCAACGACGGCAACGTCGAGAAATTCGACGAGGTGGCGGAAGCCATGCGCCGGGTCGTCAAGAAAAGCGGCACGCGCACCCGCAACGTGGCCATGGCACTGCCTGCCTCCGCGGTGATCACCAAGAAGATCATCCTGCCGGGCGGCATGAACGACCAGGAACTGGAAATCCAGGTCGAAGCCGAAGCCAACCAGTACATCCCCTTCTCTCTGGACGAAGTGAGCCTCGACTTCTGCGTGGTGGGGCCGAGCAGCACCTCCGCCGGCGACGTCGAAGTGCTGATCGCCGCTTCCCGCAAGGAAAAGGTGCAGGACCGGCAGGGCCTGGCCGAGGCCGCGGGGCTGAAGCCGGTGATCATCGACGTCGAATCGTATGCCTCCCGCCTCGCCGCGGGCCGCCTGATCCAGGGCCTGCCCGCGGAAGGCAAGGACCAGATGGTCGCCCTGTTCGAGGTCGGCGCCTCCACCACCAGCATGCAGGTGATCCGCAACGACGAGGTCCTGTACGACCGGGACCAGGCGTTCGGCGGCGCCCAGCTCACCCAGCTGATCGTGCGCCAGTACGGCTTCTCGCCCGAAGAGGCCGAGGCCAAGAAGCGCAGCGGCGAACTACCCGAGGACTACGAGGCCGGCGTGCTGAAGCCCTTCGTGGACAGCATGGCCCAGGAAGTCGCCCGCGCGCTCCAGTTCTTCTTCACCAGCACCCCGCACAACCGCGTCGACCACATCATGGTCGCCGGCGGCTCCGCGGCGCTGCCGGGCCTCAGCGAGGCGATCACGGCGCAGACGTCGTTCGCCTGCGTCCTGGCGGACCCCTTCGAGGGCATGCAGTTCGGCGACAACGTGCGCGAGAAGAAGGTGCGGCGGGAGGCTCCCTCGTACCTGACCTCGTGCGGTCTCGCCATGCGGAGGTTCATGCAGTGATCCTGATCAACCTACTCCCGCACCGCGAAGCCGCGCGCAAGCGCCGGCGCGAAGTGTTCTACGCCGGCCTGGGCGCCTCCGCCGTGGCGGGCGCGGTCATCGCCGGCGGCGTGTACCTCTGGTTCGCGACGCAGATCTCCACGCAGCAGCAGCGCAACCAGGTGCTGGCCAACGAGATCAAGCGCCTGGAAGGCCAGATCAAGGACATCGCGAGCCTGCAGGAAGAAATCGCCGCGCTGCGCGCGCGCCAGCAGGCCGTGGAAGACCTGCAGGCCGACCGCAACATGCCGGTGCACCTGCTCAACGAACTGACCCGCCAGTTGCCCGACGGCGTGTACCTCACGGGCATGAAGCAGACCAACGACACGGTGGCCATCAGCGGGGTGGCGCAATCGAACGAGCGCGTCTCCGAGCTGCTGCGCAACCTGAGCACCGCCAGTGCCTGGATCACCCGTCCGGACCTGGTCGAGATCGTCGCGGGCAACGTGACCCTCGCGCCCAAGGACCAGCGCCGCGTGGCGAACTTCAAGGTCACGGTGAAGGTCGTGCGCGCCAGCGAGGCCGCCAAGGCCGCCTCCGCCGCAGCCAGCGCCGCCAGCGCGGCGGCCGCCAGCGCCACCACGGCTGCCGTGGTGCCCGCGCCGGCCCCTGCCACGGTGGCCGTGACGCCGCCGGTGAAGAAGTGATGAATCGGCCTACCGCAACAACGGACTGAACCATGGCGACTACCGCATCCAGGCTGGACCCCGCCGCGCTGAAAGAAGCGATCTCGGCGCAGTTCCGCGGGCTCAACCCCAACGATCCGGCCTCGTGGCCGTTGCTGCCGAAGGCGGCGCTGTACTTGGGCGTGATGGCGGCGATCGTCGTCGCGCTGTGGTTCGCGTGGCTGACCAACTCCGCCGACGAGCTCGAGGCGGAGCAGAGGAAGGAGCAGGGCCTCCGGCAGGACTACAAGAAGAAGCTGTCGCAGGCAGTGAACCTCGATGCCCTGCGCAAGCAGCGCGAGCAGGTGCAGCAGTACGTGACGCAGCTCGAGAAGCAGCTTCCCAGCAAGGCCGAGATGGACGCCCTGCTGTCCGACATCAACCAGGCCGGCCTGGGCCGCAGCCTGACCTTCGAACTGTTCCGCCCGGGCCAGATCAGCGTCCGGGAGTACTACGCCGAGCTGCCCATCACGGTGCGCGTGGCCGGCAAGTACCACGACATCGGCTCGTTCGCTTCGGATGTCGCGCACCTGTCGCGGATCGTGACCTTGAACAACCTGGAGATCACCCAGGAGAAGGACGGCAACCTCAGGCTCGACTCCACGGCCAAGACCTTCCGCTACCTGGACCCGGATGAAGTCGCGGCCCAGCGCAAGGCGACGAGCAAGCCCAAGGGCGGAGCGAAGAAATGACGAAGAAGCTGTGGCTGGTCATCGCAATGGCGGGCGTGCTGAGCGCCTGTGACGGCTCCGACCAGGAGGAAATCCAGAAGTGGATGGCGGAGCAGCGCGCGAACACCAAGCCGCAGGTGACGCCCATCCCGGAGCCGAAGAAATTCGCGCCCCAGGCATACACCCAGGAAGCGTCGGTGGAGCCGTTCAGCAACCAGAAGCTCACGCAGGCGCTCCGGCGCGACTCGCAGCAGTCCGGCACGGCCAGCGCAGCGCTGCTGGCGCCGGAGCTGGCGCGCCGCAAGGAGCCGCTGGAAAGCTATCCGCTGGACAGCATGGCCATGGTGGGCAGCCTGCAGAAGCAGGGCCAGCCGGTGGCGTTGATCCGGGTCGACAAGCTGCTGTACCAGGTGAAGTCCGGCAACTACCTGGGCCAGAACTACGGCCGCGTGACGAAGATAGGCGAGACCGAGGTGGTGCTGCGCGAGCTGGTACAGGATGCCGCCGGCGAATGGATCGAGCGAACCGCGACACTGCAACTGCAGGAGAAGTCCAAATGATGAAAAGAAACGAGTGGAGTTGGCGTGGCCTGGTGACCGCGGGGGTGCTGCTGGCATCGGCGTGGTCGTCCGCGGTACGCGCGGCCCCGGTGGTGGAGAACGTCACCGGCTTCATGCAGGGTGGCGCCGAGGTGGTGCGGATCGATTTCTCCGAGCCGCTCGCCGCGGTGCCGACGGGCTTCGCCATCCAGGCGCCGGCGCGGATCGCGCTGGACGTGCCGGGCGCGACGAATTCCATGGGCCGCAACTCGGTGGACTTCAACGTGGGCAACCTGCGTTCGGTGAACGTGGTGCAGGGCGCCGACCGCGCCCGCCTGGTGCTGAACCTGAAGGCGCCCACCAGCTACCGCCTGCAGCTGGACGGCAAGTCGCTCATCGTGATGCTGGAAGCGGTAGCGCAAAGCGCCTCGGCGCCCGCGCAGACGTTCGCCGAGAGCCGCAACCGCGACACGCAACCGATCAAGGACCTCGACTTCCGCCGCGGCCCGGACGGCTCCGGCCGCGTGATCGTGGACCTGCCCAGCAACCAGGTCGGCGTCGACATCCGCCAGCAAGGCCAGGGCCTGGTGGTCGAATTCCTGAAGTCCACGCTGCCCGA
>JAJNBO010000161.1 GCA_021156245.1 Ramlibacter sp.
CCTGTCCGTGCGCCGCGCCGAAGCCGTGAAGGCCTACCTGGTCACCAAGGGCATCGAGAAGAACCGCGTGTACACCGAAGGCAAGGGCGAGAAGCAGCCCGTCGCCGACAACAAGACCTCCGAAGGCCGCGCGAAGAACCGCCGCGTGGAAATCGAAGTGGTCGGCACGCGCGCCAACCGCTGATTCCCGCGGGAACTGGTGCAAAAGGGCCCGCGAGAGCGGGCCTTTTTCGCAACCTGGACAAAGGGGCCCGTTCCGACGGGCCCTTTTTCATTTCGTGACGTGCGATCGCAGCCACAATCCGGCAGAGCCATGAACGAAACCCTCAACGCCGATCCCGCGGAACTGGCCAAGTTCTCCGAGGTGGCCCACCGCTGGTGGGACCCGGACAGCGAATTCGGCCCCCTGCACCAGATCAACCCGCTGCGGCTGGGATGGATCGACTCGGTCGCCGGCCTGGCGGGCAAGCGGGTGGTGGACATCGGCTGCGGCGGGGGCATCCTTTCCGACGCGATGGCGCGCAAGGGCGCCAACGTCCTGGGCATCGACCTCGGCACCAAGTCCATCCGCGTGGCGCAACTTCATGCCCTGGAGGCCGGTACCCCGAACGTGGAATACCGCGAGACCAGCGCCGAGGCGCTCGCGGCGGAACAGCCGGGGAGCTTCGACGTGGTGACCTGCATGGAGATGCTGGAGCACGTGCCGCGTCCCGAGTCGGTGGTCGAGGCCTGCGCCACGCTCGTCAAGCCGGGCGGCTGGGTGTTCTTCTCCACCATCAATCGCAACCCCAAGTCCTTCCTGTTCGCCATCGTCGGCGCGGAATACGTGCTCAACCTGCTGCCCAGGGGCACGCACGAATACCTGAAGTTCATCCGCCCCAGGGAGCTCGCGTCCTGGTGCCGCCTGGCGCGGCTGGACCTGCAGGCCACGCGCGGCATGGAATACAACCCCTTCACCCGCCGCTACTGGCTGTCGGGGGACACCAACGTGAACTACCTGGCTGCGGCCCGCAAGGTGTGATGATGACCTTCGACGCGGTCAAGGCCGTTCTCTTCGACCTGGACGGCACGCTGATCGACAGCGCGCCCGACCTGGCCGCCGCCGCCGACAAGATGCGCACCGACCGCGGCCTGCCGCCGGTGCCGCTGGAGAAGTACCGGCCCATGGCCGGCGCCGGTGCCCGCGGCATGCTGGGTGTCGCCTTCGGCATCGGCCCGGAACACGCCGACTTCCCCGTGCTGCGGGAGGAGTTCTTCCGCAACTACGAAAGCTGCATGACGCAGCGCACGCTGGTGTTCGACGGCGTGGCGCAGCTGATCGCGTCGCTGGTGGAACGCGACATCCCCTGGGGCGTGGTCACCAACAAGTCGATGCGTTTCACCGCCCCGCTGACCAAGGGCATGCCGCTGTTCGCCTCGGCGCGCGCGGTGGTGGGCGGCGATTCGACGCCGCACCCCAAGCCGCACCCGGCGCCCCTGCTGGAAGCCGCGCGCCAGCTCAGCGTCAAGCCGATCGAGTGCGTCTACGTAGGCGACGACCTCCGGGACGTCCAGGCGGGCCGCGCGGCGGGCATGGGGACGGTGGCAGCCACCTATGGCTACCTCGGCAGCACGGATGTGCGCGAATGGGGCGCCGATACCCACATCGAAACGCCGCTTGCCCTGCTTCCGCTCTTGAAATTCCGGCCGACGGCGTAAGATACGTCTTCCTGGGGCTGCACCGGTTTCGACGTGGGTTCGGACGCGCAGCAGGGCATGTCGAGGATCAGTCACCTCGTAAATCCATCTGAAACAAACCAACTGCGAACGACTCTTCGTACGCTCTCGCCGCTTAAACACCGGTGAGCCTTGCAACGGTTGGCCGATGGGCCGGGCGAAAGGGAGCAATCCCCTAGCTGCAAGGTAATCTACATGGGCTGGCCCTCCTTCGGGTACCTTGGGGGAGGGCGAGACAATAGGGTGCTGGCTGGACGGATAGCGTGCGACTGCGCGATCCGCCCGGCGAGATCCAAAACAGATCGCTAAGCATGTAGAACTGTTCGTTGAAGGCTTGCGGACGCGGGTTCAATTCCCGCCAGCTCCACCACCTATACAGCCGCGCGCGGTCCTCGCGCCCGGCGTCCCCGGAGGGCACGCGACAATCGGGGCATGACTGCCCAGACGCCTGCCCTCGAACTCCTCCCCCGCGACCTTGCTGCCTACCGGCAAGGCAACACCGGCATCCCCTACGTGCACCGCTTCGCGTCCGGCAAGTCCGGCCCGCACGTGCTGGTCAACGCACTGACGCACGGCAACGAGTTCTGCGGGATGGTCGCGGCCACGCACCTGCTGGACCAGGGGATCCGTCCGCTGACCGGGACGCTGACCGTCAGCTTCGCCAACGTCGCGGCGTACGAATCGTTCGAGGAACAGCGGCCTTTCGAGAGCCGGCAGCTGGTGCACAACCTCAACCGTGTCTGGTCGGCGGAACAGCTGGAAGGCGACGGCGACAGTCCCGAACTGCGCCGCGCGCGAGAGCTTCGGCCCGTTGTCGCAGCGGCCGACCACATCCTCGACCTGCACTCCACCTCGCAGGACGTCGAGCCTTTCTGGGTCTATCCGGCTTTTGCGCGCAATGCCGAAGTGGCGCTCGCCATCGGAAGGCCTGCCGTGCACCTGGTGATGCCCAACGGCCTGGGCTCCGGCACCCCGGTGATCCAGCATGGCCGGCATGGCATCGCGGACAGCGATGCGGGAGTGGCACTGGTCGCGGAGTGCGGCCAGCACTTCCGCCACGCCACGGGCCAGGTTGCAGTGGACGTGACGCTGGACTTCCTGGCGCATTTCGGACTGATCGCCGCGCGTCCGGCGGCGCCGACGCCGCGCCAGCGCCGGTATGAATTGATCCAGACCTATGTGGTCGCCACACCGGAGTTCCGCTTCGCGCGTCCGGTCATCGGATTCGAAACCTTCGCCAAGGACGAACTGGTCGCCACCGACGGTGGCCTGGAGATCCGTGCGGCCGAGGACTGCGCCATCCTCATGCCGACGCGCGAGCCCATCGTCGGGCGGGAGGGGTTTTATCTCGCGCGGGTGATTTGACGGCGACCTAGCGGATAGGGAGCAGCGGGTCCCGGGACTGGTCCGGCGCTCCCCTCGTGATCGACCGTCAGTTCCGGTCCGTGCGCATCGGCCGCGTCGTTGCGGAGCCGTTGCTGCTGCCAGTGTCCGCGCCCGCACCGAGGGTCGCCGTGGAATTGCTGCCCTGGCCGATGTTGCGCTGGTCGCCGTCGCGGCCGACGTTCATCTCCACACCCGGAACGCCGCGATCGCTCGCGTTGCTGCCGACGTTCGCTTCGACGCCCGGCACGCCCTGCTGCGAGCTCGAGGATTGCGCGGTGGTGCCGTTGGCGCTGGAGCTGGACTGTGCGTGCGCGATCGGGGCTTGCAGCGCCAAGGCGGAGGCAGCGAGGACGGCGGCGATGGAAAGAGGCTTGTTCATGGTGGTGGCTCCTGAAGTGATGCCCAGAACTTAGGGGATGCGGGACGGGGTGGGAGCCGAACAATGCCCGCAGCTTGCGTCGGACAGCCCGGGTCAGCAAGAAAGCGATACATCACCGATGGGCCTCGGACCCGAAGCACAATCCGGGAAGGCTGGCGCGGCGATACGCTAACCTAGGTCCCGAGGTGACTGGATGATCAACAAGATTGCGAACTCGGTGGCGGAAGCCATCGGCGAGGTGAAGGACGGGGCCACCATCCTCGTGGGCGGCTTCGGCACGGCGGGCATCCCGGACGCCCTGATCGACGGGCTGATCGAGCGCGGCGGCCGCGACTTCACCATCGTCAACAACAACGCCGGCAACGGCACCAGCGGCCTGGCTCGGCTGCTGCAGCTGGGGCGGGTGCGCAAGATCATCTGCAGCTTCCCCCGCCAGGCCGACTCCTTCGTCTTCGACGAGCTGTACCGCACCGGCAAGCTGGAGCTGGAGCTGGTGCCGCAAGGCAACATCGCCGAGCGCTGCCGGGCCGCGGGTGCAGGCATCGGCGCCTTCTACACGGCAACCGGGGTGGGCACGCCGCTCGCCAAAGGCAAGGAAGTGCGCAACATCAACGGGCGCGACTACCTGCTCGAATATCCCATCCACGGCGATCTCGCCCTGATCAAGGCGCACAAGGGCGATCGCTGGGGCAACCTCACGTACCGGCTCGCAGCGCGCAACTTCGGCCCGGTGTTCGCCACGGCGGCGAAGCACACGGTCGCGTCGGTGCACGAGATCGTGGAACTGGGCGAGCTCGATCCGGAGACCATCGTCACTCCGGGCATCTTCGTGAAGAAGATCGTGAAGATCCCCTACGTTCCCACGCAGGCGGGTGGCATCCGCGAGGAGAAGTGAACATGCCGAACTACAGGCTTCGCAACCGCGACGAACTCGCCCGCCGCATCGCCTTGGACATCCCCGAAGGCGCGCTGGTCAACCTGGGCATCGGCATGCCGACCATGGTGGCCAATCACCTGCCGGCGGACAAGGAGATCCTGCTGCATTCCGAGAACGGGCTCGTCGGCATGGGCCCGGCGCCTGCGAAGGGCCACGAGGACTACGACCTGATCAACGCGGGCAAGCAGCCCGTGACGCTGCAGAAGGGGGCGTCGCTGGTTCACCACGCGGACAGCTTCGCCATCATGCGCGGCGGCCACCTGGACATCTCGGTGCTGGGCGCGTTCCAGGTCTCCATGTCCGGCGACCTCGCCAACTGGCACACCGGCGAGGAGGACGCGATCCCGGCGGTCGGCGGCGCCATGGACCTTGCGGTCGGCGCGCGCAGCACCTGGATCAGCATGAACCTGCTCACCAAGGAGGGCGAGAGCAAGATCGTGGCGAAGTGCACCTATCCGCTGACGGGCGTGGCCTGCGTCAAGCGCGTCTACACGGACCACGGCACCTTCGCGCCGGCGGGCGACCACCTCGCCGTGATCGACCTGGTCGAGGGCCTCACGTTGCAGGAGGCGCAGAAGCTGGTCGGCCTGCCGCTGCGTGGGCGCTGAGGGGCGAGGCATGGAATCATCGATGACCACGCGCGTCACGCCCGAGCTGCTGGCCCGCCTGCGCGAATGGGAAGGCCGCAGCGAAACGCTCGCCGACGAAGTGACGGCGGCGCCGGTGCGCGCCCTGTCGGCCACGCTGGACCGCGACGACGCGGACCCCGCGCGGGGCACGCCGCTGCCGCCCCTGTGGCACTGGCTGTATTTCCTGCCGCACCATCGGCAGGGCGAGCTCGGTCCCGATGGCCATGCGCGCCGCGGCGGCTTCCTGCCGCCCGTGCCCCTGCCGCGCCGGATGTGGGCCGGTGGACGCCTGCAGTGGCACGCACCCTTGCAGGTGGGCGACGCAGTGGAGCGCAACTCGCGCATCGTCTCCGTCACGCACAAGGCCGGCCGCACGGGCGATCTCGTGTTCGTGCTGGTGCGTCACGAGTTGCGCAACGCCGCCGGGCTGGCATTGAGCGAGGAGCACGACATCGTCTATCGGGCCGCGCCGCAGCCCGGCGACCCCGTGCCGCCGCCCCAGGCCGCGCCCATCGATGCCGCGTGGAGCCGCGAGATCGTCCCGGACGACGTCCTGCTGTTCCGCTATTCCGCGCTCACCTTCAACGGACACCGGATCCATTACGACCGCAAGTACGTGACCGAGGTCGAGGGCTACCCCGGCCTCATCGTGCACGGGCCGCTGATCGCGACGCTGCTGGTCGACCTGCTGCGCCGCCAGCTGCCGCAAGCCACCCTGCGCAGTTTCAGCTTCAAGGCCGTGCGCCCCACTTTCGACCTGCACCCCTTCCGCGTCTGCGGCCAGCCGTCCCCCGACGGGCGCAGCGTGCGCCTGTGGGCGCAGGACCATGAAGGCTGGCTCACGATGCAGGCCGACGCCACCATCGAATGACATGAAAACCGAGATCCCCACTCCCGACGCCCACCAGGAAATGCGCGAGGCCCTGCGTGCCATGTGCCGCAGCTTCGACTCCGCCTACTGGCAGAAGGTCGACAACGATCGGGGGTATCCCGAAGCTTTTGTCGATGCACTGACGGAGGCCGGCTGGATGGCGGCGCTGATCCCCACGGAGTACGGCGGATCCGGCCTCGGCCTGGCGGAAGCGTCGGTGATCATGGAGGAGGTCAACTTCTCCGGCGGCAACGCGGGCGCGCTGCACGGGCAGATGTACAACATGGGCACCGTGCTGCGGCACGGGTCGGACCGCCAGAAGCAGCAGTACCTGCCCGGCATCGCCAGCGGCAAGCTGCGCCTGCAGTCGATGGCCGTGACCGAGCCCACCACCGGCACCGACACCACGCAGCT
>JAJNBO010000162.1 GCA_021156245.1 Ramlibacter sp.
GTCGACTACATCCACTTCAATCCCGGGAAGCACGGGTGGGTGCTGCGAGCGCGAGACTGGCCGTATTCGAGCTTGCACCGGTACACGCGGGAGGGAAAGTTGCCGCTGGATTGGGGGATCAGTGCGGCGATCACGGGTCAGTTCGGCGATTGAACGCCACCGGGGTGCGGGCTTCGCCGCTCACCGCCGGCCTACGAGGCAAGTCTCCGTTCACGACGTCGCCATCGCCCGCCGCACCGCCTCCGCGCGAGGAATCGGATCCACCGCTCCATAGCCTTCGGTCGACAACGCCGCGGCGACGGCGGCGTAGCGGCCAGCTTGCTCGAGGTCGTCGCCCGCCACCCAGCGCGCGAGGAAGGCGCCGCCGAAGGTGTCGCCCGCGCCGGTCGCGTCCACCGGCTTGCAGGCATGCGGCGCCAGGCGAATGCGGCGCTCTCCATCCGCCAGCAAGGCGCCCTGCGCGCCCAGCTTCAAAGCCACCGTCTTCGCGCCGAGGCGCAGGCAGAAGTCCACCAGCGCATCCGGATCGTCGAGGCCGCTGATGGCGCTGATGTCCTCCAGGCTGGGCAGGCAGATGTCCGACTGCCGGATCAAGTCGCGCATCACCGCGCGGGCCCGTGCGATCGGCCACAGCTTCAGGCGCAGGTTGGTGTCGAAGGACACGCGCACGCCCGCGGCCCGCGCCGCGTCCACGGCTGCGAAGCAGGTGTCGCATGCGGTGTCGGAGATCGCGGCGGAAATGCCGGACAGGTGCAGCACCCTGGCCTGGCGGATGCGCTCCAGCGGCAGGTCGGCCGGACGCATGCGGCTGGCCGCGGAGCCCTGGCGGAAGAAGCTGAAATGATGGCCCTGGTCGTCGTGCGTGACGAAGTACACGGCGGTGAAGCCGCGCGGATCCGTCCGCACGCCGTCGTGGTCGACGTTCTCGCGCGACCAGAGCTCGCGCAGCATGCGGCCGTAGACGTCATCCCCCACCGCCGACAGGTAGCCCACGCGCGCACCCTGCCGGGCCGCGGCGATCGCGGCATTCGACGTGTCCCCGCCGAAGCCCTGCAGGTAGGTGCGACCGCCGGCCGCCCCTGCCTGGTTGAACTCCACCATGGGCTCGCCGAGGGCGAGGATGTCGCTCGTCACGCGGGGCTCAGTAGGTGCCCGGGTAAGCGCCGCCGTCGAGCAGCAGGTTCTGGCCGGTGAGATAGCTGGCCTGCTGGCTGCACAGGAAAGCGCACGCCGTGCCGAATTCGTCCGGCGTGCCCAGCCGCTTCGCCGGGATCGTGTTCAGGCGCGCCTGCCGCACTTCCTCGATCGTCTTGCCGGTCTTCTTGGCCGAGCCTTCCATGGTCGCCTTGATGCGGTCGGTGTCGAACGAGCCTGGCAGCAGGTTGTTGATGGTGACGTTGGCCGAGGCAAGCTTGCTGGTGCGCGCCACGCCGGCGACGAAGCCGGTCAATCCGCTACGGGCGCCGTTGGACAGGCCGAGGATGTCGATCGGCGCCTTGACCGAGCTGGACGTGATGTTCACGATGCGGCCGAAGCCCCGCGCCACCATGCCGTCGACCGTCGCCTTGATCAGCTCGATGGGGGTGAGCATGTTGGCGTCCACGGCCTTGATCCAGGCTTCACGGTCCCAGTCGCGGAAATCGCCCGGCGGCGGCCCGCCCGCATTGGTCACCACGATGTCGAAGTCCTTGCGGAAGGCGAACACCTTCGCGCGGCCTTCCGGGGTGGTGATGTCGACGGCGATCGGCTCGACCTGCGTGCCCTTCGGCACCTCGGGATCCGCGCGCAGCCGCTCGGCGGCTGCCTGCAGCGCCTCGGCCGTCCGTGCCACGATCACCACGTGCGCACCTTCGCGTGCCAGCGCCTGCGCGCAGCCGAAGCCCAGTCCCTTGCTGGCCCCGCAGACCAGCGCCCATTTGCCCGTAATGCCCAAGTTCATACAATGCCCGCGTTCGAATGGAATGAGCCACGCATGATACGCACCGCCTTACTCCACGCCCTCTGCGTGGTTGCCCTTGCCGGTGGGCTGCTGCCGGCCGCCTCGGCGCAGGAAGCGGCCATGACGCGCCGCGCCACCGACTTGAAGGACGCGCCCGGCGACAAGGGCAAGAGCATCGCCGCGCTGCCCGCGCAGGCGCCCGTCACCCGCACCAACGAGCGGCAAGGGCCCTGGGTGCAGGTCCGCACCGGCGCCGGCGCCACCGGCTGGGTGCACCTGTTCGACATCGGCCCGGCCAGCGCGCCGGCCGAAGGCGGCAGCACCGCGGGCAACGCCTTGCGCGGCGTCACCAGCCTGTTCAGCTCGAATCGGCAGACGCAAACGGGCAGCACGGCCGGCATCCGCGGACTGGACGCGCAGGACCTGGCCAATGCACAGCCCAACCCGGGCGCCGTGACCCAGATGGAAGGCTTGCGCCAGAGCGAAGCGGACGCGCAGTCGTTCGCCCGCAGCGCCGCCTTGCGCACTGCCACCGTCGAGGCCCTGCCCGCACCGGCGCGCAACGCCGCAGCGCCTGCCGGCAATCCTGGCCAGCAACAGGTGGCGCCATGAAGGCGCCTGCATTCCTGCTGCAAGCCGCGGCCTGCGCCGCCTGCATCGCGTTCGCCGCGCCCGCGCACGCGCAGTTCGGCAACATCCTGCGGCAGCTGCCCGGCAACATCGGCATCCCCGGCACGACACCGTCCGCGCCCGCCGCGGCCAATGGCGGCGACCTGTTCCAGCTGCTGCAGCAATCGGTGGAGTCGATCGACGAACCGAAGGAGATCGAGATCGGCCGGCAGCTCGCCGCCGTGCTGCTGGGCAGCAAGCCCCTGCAGGCGGACGCCGCCCTGCAACGCTACGTGAACCGGCTGGGGCGCTGGATCTCGCTGCAGTCCGCGCGGCCGCAGCTGCCGTGGACCTTCGGCGTGCTGGACGATCCCGGCTTCAACGCCTTCGCCGCGCCGGGCGGCTACATCTTCGTCACCAAGGGCCTGGTGGACCGGGTCGACGAAGCCGAACTCGCCGGCATCCTGGCCCACGAGATCACGCACGTGACCGAGAAGCACCACCTGCGCGCGCTGGCCGCCAAGGCGCGCTCCGGGCTGGCGACGCAATTGATCGCATCGCAGCTGCGCAACAACGTGGGCGGCGCGATCTCCTCGCAGATGCTCGCGCTGGGCAAGAACCTGTACTCCAGCGGTCTGGACCAGTCGGACGAGTTCGAATCGGACCGGCAGGGCGTGGCGCTCGCGGCGCGCGCGGGCTTCGATCCTTATGGCTTGCCGGCCGTGTTGCAGCAGCTGCGCACCGCGACGCCGGACAATCCGCTGTTCTCGCTGACGCTCAGCACGCACCCGCCGGCGCAGGCGCGGCTGGAGCAGCTGGAAGGGGCGATGGGGAATCGGCTGGATGCGTACAGCGGCAAGCCGTCGGTGGCGATTTCGCAGCGGCTGCGGATGCGATAGCTTTCGTCATTCCCGCGCAGGCGGGAATCCAGGGCGCTCCATGCACCCGGACGCGGGAGCCCTGGATCCCCGCCTTTGCGGGGATGATGGCTAAACCGCCTGCATCCGCACCCGTGCCTGCCCCGCCTCCATGTTCTTCGCCAGCAGCTTCATCAGCGCATAGACCGTATCGATGTGCGGCGTCGGCGTCTGCGTCAGCCGCGCGAGCTCCGCCACCGACCCAACCAGCGCATCGATCTCCGGTGCGCGGCCCGCCTCGATGTCCTGCAGCATCGACGTCTTGTGGTGCCCCACCCGCTCGGCGCCCGCGATGCGCTTGTCCAGCGGCACGCGGAAGCGCACGCCCAGCTTCTCGGCGACCTGCTGCGCCTCCTGCATCATGCTGGCGGCCAGGCCGCGCGACAGCGGGTACTGGCAGATGTCCACCAGCGTGGCGTGCGCCAGGCCGCTGATCGGGTTGAACGTGAGGTTGCCCCACAGCTTGAGCCAGATCTCCGAACGGATGTCTTCCAGCACCGGCGCCTTGAAGCCGGCGCGGGTGAAGCAGTCGGCGACACGCGTGACGCGGTCCGTGATGCGGCCGTCCAGTTCGCCCAGCGGAAAGCGGTCGCCTTCGATGTGCCGCACCACGCCGGGCTCGACCAGTTCGGAGGCGGGATACACCACGCAGCCGATCACGCGGTCCGGCGGGATGCAATGCGCAAGCTGCCCGTCGGTGTCGACACTGCGCACCGGGCTGCCTTCCAGCGGCCCGCCCGTCTTGTGGAAATACCAGAACGGGATGCCGTTCTGCATCGTCACCACGACGGTGTCGGACCCGAACAGCCGCGGCAACGCGCCCGCCACTGCGGCCACCTGGTGCGCCTTGGTGGCGAGGATCACCAGGTCCTGCGGTCCGGCCTGCGCGTAGTCGTCCGTCGCACGCACGCTGGCGGCGACCTGCTCGCTGCCGTCGTTCATCTGCAGGCGCATGCCGTGCTGGCGGATGGCGTCCAGGTTGGCGCCGCGCACGATGAAGGTCACGTCCTCGCCGGACAGCGCGAGCTTCACACCGACGTAGCCGCCGATGGCGCCCGCGCCGATGATCGCGATCTTCATGCGGCCTCCTCCACCAGCTCGCCCTGGTGCTCGAAGCGGTTGACGAGGCGGCCCACGCCGGGGATCTCCACTTCCACCGTGCTGCCCGGCTTCATCGACCCCACGCCCACCGACGTGCCGCACAGGATGATGTCGCCCGGCAGCAGGCTCATGTCCTGCGAGATCATGCTCACCAGTTGCGCGACGCCGAAGCGCATGTCGCTCACCGGATAGTCCTGCCGCACTTCGCCGTTCAGGACGGTGCGGACCCTGAGCGTGGCGGCGTCGAGCCCGGTGGCCACCGTCGGCCCGAACGGGCAGAAGGTGTCGAAGCTCTTGGCGCGCACCCACTGCGCGAACGACGCATCGCGGTTGAGGATGTCCGCGACGGTGACGTCATTGGCGCAGGTGAAGCCGAACACGTGGCGCATCGCATCCGCTTCGGTCACGCGCTTGCATGCCCTGCCGATCACGATGCCCAGCTCGCCTTCGAACACCACCTTGGCGCTGCCACCGGGATGGAGGATGGTGCCACCCGGCTCGAGGTACGAGTTGGGCGTCTTCACCAGGTACAGCGGCTCGGCGGGAGCGGAGAGCCCGAGCTTGTCGCCGAGCGCGCGGAAGTTGTTCCACAGCGCGATCACCTTGGTCGGCTGCACGGGCAGCCGCAGCTGCACGTCGGCAAGGGCTATGGTGCGGTCGCCGCGCTGCGGGTACTCGAACATGTTGCCGTGCCACAGGCGGACGCGGTCGCCCTCCAGCGTGCCGAAGCGGACGCTGCCGTCGCGCTCGGCGAAGCGGACCCAGTGATGCTGCATCGGGATCTCCTTGTTGGAGTCCAATCTAGGCGCTGGGAGGGATAAAGGATAGTTAAAGCTTTTGATGCAAACCATCAATGGGCGTTGATGGTCACTCCCCGGCCCTCTTGCCGCGCGTGAAGACGAAGATGCCGGCGATGACGAGCACGGTGCCCGCAGCCAGCCAGCTGGTGAACGGCTCGTCCAGCAGCCACACGCCCAGGAAGATCGTGGACAAGGGTCCGATCATGCCGGCGAGCGCGGTCGCCGCGGCGCCGACGCGCTCGATGGCCATCATCACCAGCAGCACGGGCACGGCGGTCCCGAGCACGGCGTTGACCAGCGACAGCCAGATCACCTCAGGAGCCACCGACAGCGCAGCGGACATCGGGCGCAGCGCCACGAACTGCACCATGCACAACAGGCAGGCCACGCTGGTGGCCAGGCCGACCAGCCGCAGCGAGCCGAGCCGCCGCACCACCTGCGCGCTGTACACCATGTACAGCGCATAGCTGATGGTGCTGAGGAACACCAGCAGCGCGCCGAGCGGCACGTTGCTGCCTTCCGGCCGCAACTCCTGGCCGAACACCAGCAGCACGCCGGCGTAGCTCACGGCCATGCCGACGAGTTGCGCGCGCGTCCAGGGCCGCCGGTACAGCAGCCAGCCGAGCAGCAGGACCATCGTCGGGTTGAGATACACGATCAGCCGCTCCAGCGAGGCGGAGATGTACTGCAGTCCCACGAAGTCGAGGAAGCTCGCGAGGTAGTAGCCGCTGAACCCGAGGCCGATGACGGCGAGCCAGTCGCGCCCGGACAGCGGCGGCTGCCCGCGGCCGGCCCACCATGCCATCACGGCGAAGATCGGCAGCGCGAACAGCATGCGGAACATGATCAGCGTCACCGCGTCCACGCCGTAGCGATAGGAGAGCTTGACGAGGATGGCCTTGCCGCTGAACGCGATGGCGCCGAGCAGCGCCAGCAGCAGGCCGGTGGC
>JAJNBO010000163.1 GCA_021156245.1 Ramlibacter sp.
GTTGCGCGTGGCCTGCGGCGAGCGCCTGCCCTTCAAGCAGGGGGACCTGCGGCTGGTGGGACATGCGATCGAAGTGCGGCTGTGCGCCGAGGACGAGGACTTCTCTCCTCATGCCGGCACGATCGTGCACTTCCTCCCTCCCCCTTTGGGGGAGGGCCGGGGTGGGGGCGTCCGCTTCGACCACGCCCTCTTCGAAGGCCTCGAGGTCACCCCCTACTACGACTCCATGCTGGGCAAGCTCATCGTGCATGCGCCCACGCGCGGCGAGGCGATCCACCGGCTGGCCGCGGCGCTCGATCGCCTGCAGGTCCTCGGCCTGCCGACCAACCGGCGCTTCCTGGCTGCATGCCTGCAGCATCCCGTCTTCGGCGAAGGGAAGGCGTCGATCGCCTTCCTTGCCGAGCACGGCGACACCATCCGGCGGCAATTGCAGGAAGAGGAATTTGGCGTCGCCGCCGAAGCGGCCTTCTCCGCGCTGCTGCCACAGGGCGGCGCCCCGTTGCTGGCCTCGCCCTTCACGCGACCGTTCCGCATCCGCCATCGCGACACGCTCTTCGACGTCCCCTTGTGCGAAGCCGAAGGCGTGGCGGCGGGCCAGGCGCAGGTGGCGGCGCTTCCCGGTGGCCAGTGGCACGTGCAGGTCGGCGCGGTGGACCTGTTCGTCGCCGATGCATCCTTCGACCCGCCCGCCGGTGCCGAGTGGAGCGCCGGCGGGGCCGACCTGCGGGCGCCCTTCAATGGCAAGGTGATCGCCGTGCACGTGCATCCCGGCGACGAGGTGCGCAAAGGCGACCCTCTCGTGACGCTCGAGTCGATGAAGCTCGAACACGTTCTCTCCGCGGCGGGGGAGGGCATCGTGGACACCGTCGAAGTGGAGGCGGGCCAGCAGGTGCTTCCCTTGCAAGTGCTCGTGACCGTGGGCGCCGCATGAGCCCGGAGCTCCGTGCCGATGTCGAGGCGCTGACGGACAGCGTGCGCCGCTTCGCGCTGGAACGCATCGCGCCGCGGGTGCCTGAGTGGGAGGCAGCGGGCGAACTGCCGTTGTCGCTGCATGCCGAAGCCGCTGCCCTGGGCTTGCTCGGGCTCGGCTACCCGGAGGAACTGGGCGGCACCCCGGCCCCGTTCGCACTGCGCAATGCGATGTCGGTCGCCCTCGCCCGCTACGGTGGCAGTGGCGGCGTCATGGCCGGCCTCTTCTCGCACAACATCGGCTTGCCGCCGCTGCTGCGGCATGGGAGCAAGGAGCTGCAGCGGGAGGTTGTCCCGCCCGTGCTGCGCGGCGAGAAGGTGGCGGCCCTGGCGATCACCGAGCCCGGCGCCGGCTCCGACGTGGCGGCGCTGACGACGAGGGCGCGGCGCGAGGGCGGCGACTACGTGATCGACGGCGAGAAGGTCTTCATCACCTCTGGCATCCGCGCCCACTGGATCACGCTGGCGGTGCGCACCGGCGAGCCGGGCACCCGCGGCTCCGGCGGCATCTCGATGATCGTGGTGCCGGGCGATGCGAAGGGTCTTTCGCGCACGCGCCTCGACAAGATGGGCTGGCACGCCAGCGACACCGGGCACCTGCGCTTCGAGGGCGTGCGCGTGCCCGCACGCTACCTCGTCGGCGAGGAGGGCGCCGGCTTCCGCATGATCATGAACAACTTCAACGGCGAGCGGCTCGCCATGTCGGCCATGGCGCTCGGCTTCGCGCAGGCCTGCTATGACGAAGCGCTCGACTGGGCACGCGAACGCAGGACGTTCGGCTCGGCGCTGGTCGACAAGCAGGTCGTCCGCCACAAGCTCATGGACATGCGCATGCGCATCCTGGCCACGCAGGCGTGGCTGGACGCGGTGACGGAACTGGCCGACCAGGGGAAATTGGAATCTGACCCCGATTGCGTGGCGCAGGTCTGCCTGCTGAAGAACCAGGCGACGCAGGCGATGCAGTTCTGCGCCGACCAGGCCGTGCAGGTGCTCGGCGGCATGGGCTACATGCGCGGGACGAAGAGCGAGCGGATCTACCGCGAGGTCAAGGTGATGATGATCGGCGGCGGCGCCGAGGAGATCATGAAGGACCTGGCCGCGAGACAATCGGGTCTATGACACGCCATCCTCCCGAGAAGCCCGTCGAGTTCGAGGACGAATTCGTGCGCGGCCTCAAGCAGATCTTCGAGGAGAAGATCGTCTTCAACAGCGTCATCGGCCTGAAGATCGAAACGCTCCGCGCCGAACGCGTGGTGGGCCGCATCCTCATGAAGCACGACCTCGTCGGCCATTTCGCGTTCAACCGCCTGCACGGCGGCGTGATCAGCGCCGGGCTGGATGCGATGGGCGGGCTGGCGGTGATGGCGGCCATCGGTGCGCGGCACATGGACGAAGCCCCGGCGCAACGCCTGCTGCGATTCGGCAAGCTGGGGACCATCGACCTGCGCGTCGACTACCTGCGGCCGGGCATCGGCGATCACTTCGAGCTGCACGCCGAGGTGCTGCGGCTCGGTTCGCGCGTGGCGAGTACGCGCATGGAATTCCGCGGACCGAACGGCAAGCTGCAGGCCACCGGCGCCGGGGCGTACATCATTTCCTGAGGGAGTCATTTCGCATGGACAAGGACAACCGCTACGCCGCCTACGAGGCGCTCGCGCTGAAGCGCCACGACCACGGCATCCTCGAGATCGTCATGGGCGCGGGCAAGAGCGCCAACGGCAAGCTCTCCACGGCCGACGACCGCATGCACCGGGAGCTGGCGAGCATCTGGACCGACATCGACAAGGACCCGGACACGCGCGTGGCCATCATCCGCGGCGAGGGCAAGGGCTTCTCCGCCGGTGGCGACCTGGGGCTGGTGGAAGAGATGGCGCGCGACTTCAACGTGCGCGCGCGCGTCTGGCGCGAAGCGCGCGACCTGGTCTACAACGTCATCAACTGTTCCAAGCCGGTGGTGTCCGCGATGCACGGGCCCGCCGTGGGCGCGGGACTGGTGGCGGGCCTGCTCGCCGACATCTCCATCGCCAGCAAAACAGCGCGCATCATCGACGGCCATACGCGGCTCGGCGTGGCGGCCGGCGATCACGCCGCCATCGTCTGGCCCCTGTTGTGCGGCATGGCCAAGGCCAAGTACTACCTGCTCCTGTGCGAAGCCGTGTCGGGCGAGGAAGCCGAGCGCATCGGCCTCGTCTCGCTCGCGGTCGAGGAGACCGATCTCCTGCCGCGTGCCTTCGAAGTGGCGGAGAAGCTGGCGAAGGGCTCGTCCACCGCGATCCGCTGGACCAAGTACGCGCTGAACAATTGGTTGCGACTGGCCGGCCCGACGTTCGACAGCTCGCTGGCCCTCGAATTCATGGGCTTCTCCGGACCCGACGTGCAGGAAGGCATTGCCTCCCTGCGCGGACGTCGCCCCCCGGAGTTCGACCCGAACTGCCCGTTCTGACGTTGCGAATGCGCGACGTGCCTGCGCGTTTCGTGCCGGCGAGAATCGCTTCCCGTGTCGATTCGGCCCATCATGGATCGTCGTGTCTGCAGAGGGCCTTCCTCTCGCCAACACAGGATCCATCATGAGCCAGACCGTTCGCCTCCACCGCGTGCTCCGCGCCCCGCCGGAACGCATCTTCCGCGCCTTCCTCGATGGCGCCGCCATGGCCAGGTGGCTGCCGCCGTACGGCTTCACCGGGCAGGTCCACCAGATGGAAGCCAAGGTGGGCGGCAGCTGGCGCATGTCCTTCACCAATTTCAGCGGCGGCGGCAGCCACAGCTTTGGCGGCAAGTACCTGGAGCTGGTGCCGGGTGAACGCCTGCGCTACACGAGCACCTTCGACGACCCGGGGCTGCCCGGCGAGATGCAGACCACTGTCACGCTCAAGCGCGGCGCGATGGGCACCGAAATGAACGTGGTGCAGGAAGGCATCCCGGACGCCATCCCCGCCGACGCCTGCTACCTGGGCTGGCAGGAGTCGCTGCTGCAGCTTGCGCGCCTCGTCGAGCCCGAAATCCCCGCAGGAACCTGAGCACCGCATGAAGAAAAGCACCCCCATCGCCCTCGCCGTCGCGGCCGCCGTGCTGCTCGCAGCTTTTGCGCTGAATCCTTCGGCGGACCGCCACCGCGTGAAGATCCGGGAGGCGACGGGGGAGCGCAACCAGCTCGCGAAGGCGATCGGCATTGGCGCGCTCACCGCGTTCGCGTCCAGCTACCACTCGCTCGGCATCGCGTCGTACACCACCGTCGGCGACCGCACGGTGTCGTGGGGCGCGCTGGGCATGGTCTTCGTCAGGTCCTGAGCGGCTCCAGTGCGGCGGCCCTCGCCGTGATCTCGTAGGAGCGCAGGCGCGCCTGGTGGTCGTGGATCTGCGAGGTGACCATCAGTTCGTCCGCCTCGGTGCGTTCGACGAACGCCCGCAAGCCGCGCTGCACCGTCTCAGGTGACCCGATGGCGGAACACGAGAGCACGTCCTGCAGCATCGAGCGCGCCATGGGATCGAGCGTCTCGAAGTAGCCGGGCAGCGGCTTGGGCAAGCGCGAGGCGCGGCCGGTGCGCAGGTTGACGAAGGCCTGTTGCAGCGAGGTCGCGAGCACGGCGGCTTCTTCGTCCGTGTCGGCGGCCACCACGTTGAACCCGAGCATCACGTACGGCTTGGCCAGCTGCTCCGAAGGCTTGAACGCGCTGCGGTATACCTCGATGGCCTGCATCATCTGCCCCGGCGCGAAATGCGAGGCGAAGGCATAAGGCAGGCCCAGCATTGCGGCGAGCTGCGCGCCGAACAGGCTGGAGCCCAGGATCCAGATCGGCACCCTGGTGCCGGTGCCGGGGACCGCACGGACGGATTGGCGCGGCTCGTCCGACAGGAAGTCGATGAGCTCCACCACGTCCTGCGGAAATTCGTCGGGGCCGGCGTGCAGGTTGCGGCGCAGGGCGCGTGCCGTGGCCTGGTCGGAGCCGGGTGCGCGGCCGAGGCCCAGGTCGATGCGGCCGGGATACAGGGACTCCAGCGTGCCGAACTGCTCCGCGATCACCAGTGGCGAGTGGTTGGGCAGCATGATGCCGCCGGCGCCGACGCGGATGGTCTTCGTGCCCCCCGCGACGTGGCCGATCAGCACGGACGTGGCGGCGCTTGCGATGCCCGGCATGCCGTGGTGTTCGGCCAGCCAGAACCGGCGGTAGCCCAGCCGCTCGGCGTGCTGGGCCAGCGAGAGGCTGTTGCGGAAGGACTGGGCCGCGTCGGCCCCTTCGGCGATGGGGGCGAGGTCGAGCACGGAAAGCGGGATCATCCCGCCAGCTTACGGCAAGGGCAATGTCGGTGGTTGCGGCGGGGATACGTCCGGCGGCGGCGCGTCCGGCTGTTCGCGCGCCGTCGCCAGCATGTCCCAGCTGACCAGGAACACCGCGGCGATGACCGGCCCGATCACGAAGCCGTTGAGGCCGAAGATCACGATGCCGCCGAGCGTGGCGACCAGCACCAGGTAGTCCGGCATGCGCGTGTCCTTGCCCACCAGGATGGGGCGCAGCACGTTGTCCACCAGTCCGATGACCACGGCGCCCCAGATCGTCAGGCCGATGCCCTTGACCAGTTCCCCGCTGAAGAAGAAATAGGCGGCGACGGGAGCCCATACCAGCACCGCGCCGATGGCGGGAAGCAGCGAGAGCAGCGCCATCACCGCGCCCCAGAGCACCGCGCCGGGGACGCCCAGGACGAAGAACGCCAGGCCGCCGAGCGCGCCCTGCACCAGCGCGACGACGATGTTGCCCTTGACGGTGGCGCGCACCACGGTGGCGAACTGCGTCATGAGCCGGTGGGTGTGCTGCGGCTGCAGCGGGATGGACCGCGCGATGCCGCGCGTCAGTCGCTCGCCGTCGCGGAACAGGAAGAACACCACGTACAGCATGACGAAGAAGGCGACGATGAAGTCCAGCGTCACCTGCCCGATGCCCAGCACCCGCGAGGTCACCACCTGGCTGCTGTTGCCCAGCATCGCCAGGATCTTCTGCTGCAGCAGGCCGAGGTCGGACATGCCGAAGCGCTGCAGGATGCCCCGCGCCCAGGCCGGCAGCACCTCGATGAATTTCGCGAAGAAGGTGGCGATCTGGATCTCGCCGGAACGCAGCTTCGCCACCATCACCGATGCTTCCTCCGTGATCGATGCGATCAGCATCGCCATGGGCAGGATGACGATGAGCAGGATGACGGTGAGCGACGCGAGTGCGGCGGTGTTGCGGCGACCCTTGCTCCCGCGCAGGAAGCGCTTGTGCAGGGGCCAGAACACGATGGCGATGAAGACGGCCCAGCACACCGCCCCGAAGAACGGCCAGAGGATCAGCGCGAACAGCAGCGTGGAGCGTGGCGACCAGCACCAGCACCAGCAGCGACTTGAATTCGAGCTCGGGGTTGCGCAGGGGATTGGGCGAACTCATCGGTGCGAGCGTACCAACAAAAAAGCCGCCCGTGGGCGGCTTCCTCGAAGGTACGGCCGGCTTACTTGGCGTAATCGCTGACGACCACCCACTTGCCGTCCTTGATCTGCGACATGCGGGAGATGTCGTTGCCCAGCCGCTTGGTGGCGGTGTAGGTGGACTTGGGGCTGCCGAACATGTCGGGCTCGAAGGTCATGCTGTCCATGGCCTTGACGAAGCTGTCGGTGGTGAGGTTCGGCCCCGCCTTCTGCGCCGCCTTGATGAACTGGTCGATGATCATGTAGCCGTACACGGAGAAGACGGTCGGGTCCTCGTTGTACTTGGTCTTGTACTTGTTGGCCCAGAAGCGGATGGGCTGGGAGGCCTCGTCGAGGTAGGGGTGCTGCACCGTCATGGTGGCGTACAGGCCGTCCATCGCCTTGCCGCCCAGCTTGTGGATCAGGTCGGTGTAGGCCGCGCTGGAGCCCAGGAAGATCGGGTTGAAGCCCGTCTTGCGTGATTCGCCGATGGTGCCGATGGTTTCGCGGATGATGGTGCCCAGCACCACCAGCTCGCAGCCGGAGGACTTCATCTT
>JAJNBO010000001.1 GCA_021156245.1 Ramlibacter sp.
GGAGGAAGGCGCGCGCTTCCTCGCCAGCGCCAAGCGGCTGCTGGAGGACTACGAGGAAGCGCTGGGTGACATCGCAAGCGGGGTGCGTGAGCCCCGCGGCCTGGTCCGGCTGTCCGCGCCAGTGGCGCTGGGTGAGCTGCGGCTGAACCGGCTGATGCTGCAGGTGTTGGAAAAGCTGCCGCAGCTGCAGGTCGAGATGATCCTGGAGGACCGGTTCGTGGACCCGGTGGAAGAGCGCATCGACCTGATGGTCCGGATCGGCGGAGTGCTCCCCCCGGACCTGGTGGCGCGCCAGCTGGCCGTCTGGCCACGCTACCTGGTGGCGTCACCCGGGTACGTGAAGGCCAGGGGCCGCCCCAGGCAGCCGCAGGACTTGCAGCGCCACGACTATTTGCGCTACGCGGGCGGTGACGAGGTCATCGCGTTGAGCGGGCGGGCCGGCAGCGTGACGGTGGAGCTTGCCTCGCGGTATCGCGTGAACAGTGCCATCGCGCTGCTGGAGGCGGTGCAGGTCGGCGCTGGCGTGGCCCTGCAGCCACGGTGGATGGTGGATGCATTGCTGCGTGAAGGCAAGCTGGTTCGCCTGTTGCCGCAGTGGACGGGCCCGGCGCAGACCGCCCACCTCGTGCACGCGCCCCGCCGCCGCTTGCCGGCGCGTGTCCAGGCGGTCATGGAGGCGCTGCTTGCCGCGGTGCCAACGTTGTGAGGGCGCTCAGCGTGCGGGCACGGGCCGCGGGCGCAGGATCAGCAACCAGATCCACCCGCAGATGAACACCTGCAACGGGGCGCGAACCAGCAGGTACACGGGGCCCCATGCATGTCCTCCCATGGGTGCGTGCTGCAAGGCGGCATGGATGTTCGCCGGGAAGAACGCGACCAGGACGATGAGAGCCGCCCACGCACCGACCGAGCGCCAGCGCCGCGAGAAGACGGCGAGTGCGATGGCGATCTCGAGCACGCCGGTCGCATAAACCAGTTCGAGTCGGGCGGGCACCCATCCCGGCAGCATCTGCACCATTCCACCCGCCTGCAGGAAGTGCCCGCTGGCTGTGAAGAGAAACAACAGGCCGAGCCCCATCGCTGCTGCGTGCCGGTCGTCCCCCAGCACGAGGACGCGACGCAACCTGCGCACCAGGAAGGGCAGGACGAGGATCAAGAGCATCAGGAGCGGCGTGACCATGGCGGGGATCTTGTGTGGAAGTGCCTTCACTCTGCGGCGGCGACGGCGCGAAAGCGAGCCTCATGCGACGAAACGCCGGATCGGGGCCGCGGGATGCCGATCTGTGGCGTGAAATGGCAGGGCCGCGGCCAAGGCTGTCGCGCGCCGCTCCGCGTCATTCCGGGTGGACGCGCACGACGAGCTTGCCTGCGTTGCGGCCCTGGAGCAGTCCGATGAAGGCCGCTGGCGCTTGCTCGAGCCCCTCCACGCGGTCCTCGCGCAGCTTCACCAGACCGCGAGCGACCCACTCGCCCATCTCGCGACGGAACGCGTCGAAGCGCGCGCCATAGTGGTCGAGGATGATGAAGCCCTGCATCCGGATGCGCTTTTGCAGCACCGCCGCCAGCAGAGCCGCGCGCCGGTCGGGACCGTGCGGAATGCCATCGTTGTAGTGGGCGATGAACCCGCAGACCGGCACCCGCGCCCCGACGTTCAGGAGCGGGAGCACGGCATCGAGCACCTCACCACCAACGCTTTCGAAATACACGTCGATGCCCTTCGCGCAGGCGGCTGCAAGCAGCGCGGCGAACTGCGGGTCGCGGTGGTCGATGCAGGCGTCGAACCCGAGTTCATCGACCGCCACGCGGCACTTGCCGGCGCCGCCCGCGATGCCGACCACGCGGGCACCTTGGAGCCGCGCGATCTGCCCGACGACGGAACCGACCGCGCCCGTGGCGGCGGCGACCACCACCGTTTCGCCGGGCCGCGGTTGACCGATGTCGAGCAGCCCCACGTGCGCGGTGAAGCCAGGCATGCCGAGACCTCCAAGCGCCAGCGAAGGTTGGTCGGCGTCACCGAGCGGCGTCAGGTCGCTGCCATCGGACAAGGCGTAGTCCTGCCAGCCGGCGTTGGCGAGCACGATTTCGCCTTCGGCGAAATCCGCATGACGCGATGCCACGACGCGGCTGACCGTTCCTCCCACCATCGTGGCGCCGATCGGCACGGGCGGCGCATACCCGGGCCCGACCGGGTCCATCAGGTTGCGCATGTACGGATCGAGCGAGAGATAGAGCGTGCGCAGGAGCACCTCTCCCTTTCCCGGTACGGGAACACGCTGCGTCTCGAGGCGGAAGTCCTCGGGCGTGGGCAGGCCGCGGGGGTGGTTGGCAAGGACGATGCGGCGATGGAGGGGCTGGTCGGACATGTTTTCTGGGGCAGGAGAAAGCGTGGGGATGACGGGCGAGGTGAGAAGGGCTTGGTTCACGCGCTTGGCCGGCGGGGGCCGTAGCACAGCGTCAGCGTGCAGCCGAGGGCAAGCGCAGTGGCAGCGAAGAGCGGTCCCCCGACCGCGCCGATGCGATCGACCAGCAGCCCGCCGCCGATTGCGCCGGCGGCGATGGCGACTTGGAAGGCAGCCACCAGCAGTCCGCCCGCGCCCTCCGCCTGGTCCGGCGCCATGCGCGTGATCCAGGTCTGGAAGCCCACGGGGAACGCGCCGAACGCAAAGCCCCAGAGGGTGACGGCAACGGCGGTGACGCGAGGCGAACTCCCCGCCATGAGCAGGCCCGCCGCCAGGATGGCGATCACCGCGCTGCCGGACACGATGGCCCAGCGTTCACTGCGGCCGGCGATCCAGCCGCCGACGAAATTGCCGAAGAACCCGCCGACACCGTAGGCGAGCAGGATGGCGGAGATCGATTCGACGGAAAGCCGCGTCACGTCCTCCATCAAGGGGCGGATGTAGGTGAACCCGGCGAAATGGCCGGAGATCACGAGCAGCACGACCAACAGCGCGACGCGTACGTCGCGGCGGGTGAGCAGCGCGCGCAATGCACGAAGGTCGGAAAAGTGGCGGGCCGGCAAATGCGGCAGCGCGACGAATTGCGCGACGAGCGTGAGCGCGCTGACAGCGGCGGCAGCAAGGAAGGCGCTGCGCCATCCCCACAGGTCGCCCATCAGGGCGCCGATGGGCGCGGCGCACACCGTGGCGACGGACACGCCCGTGAGGATCACCGCCATCGCGCGAGCGAACAGCTGCTCGGGCACCAGTCTCATCGCCACCGCGGCGGCCATGGACCAGAAACCGCCCAGGGCGACGCCGAGCATCACGCGGGCGACCAGGAGCGAGACCAGGCCCGTGGCCGTTGCGGACAACAGGTTGGACAGCAGCAGCAATGCGGACAGTCCCATCAGCACCCACCCGCGGTCCATGCGCCTCGTCAGCAATGGAACGGCAGGCGCAGCGACTGCTGCCACCAGGGCAGTAGCGGTCACTGCCTGGCCTGCGGCGCCGACCGACACATGCAAATCGGCCGAGATCGCCGTCAGCAGGCTGGCCGGAAGGAACTCCGCCGTCACCAGCCCGAACACACCCATTCCCAGCGAGCCGACGGCAGCCCAATGCGGCGGCGCCGTGGGCGTTGCATGGGCGGGAGGCGGCGCCGTGGCCACGTGTTCATCGGCGCAGGCAGTGCAGGAAGTGGACGGCATCGGAGCTCGCAGGTGCATCAAGGAGCTGCGCAGCTTAGGACTAGAATTCCGGCGTTTCCATGCTGAAAGAGCCGAGATGCTTGCCCATTCGTCCAATGATCCAGGCGGATCCGGGGATGTCCGCGCGGGACCGGATGCCCTCACGCACCTGTTGCTGGGCCTGCGCCTGGACGGGGTGGAGTACGGCCGCTGCCTGCTGCAGGCGCCATGGGCCGTAGCCTTCCCTGGGCAGTCCACGGCGCGCTTCCATTTCGTTTCGAGCGGAGGCTGCTGGCTGCGCACGCCATCGACGGATTGGTTGCGCCTGGACCCGGGCGACGCAGTGCTCCTGCCGCGCGGCAGCTTTCACGTGATGGCCAGCGCACCCGAGGTTTCCGCCGTCGACATCAACTCGCTGGCGCGGGAACCGGTCTCCGACAACATCTACCTCGTGCGCGGCGCCGAGGGGTCGGGCTCGGGCCCGGGGCACGTGATGTTCTGCGGCTCCATGCGCTTCAACCTGGACCCCTTGCACCCGCTGATCGCGATGATGCCGGAGGTGATGCGCGCCGCCGACCTGGCACGGCGCGACCCCACGGTCCCCGCCCTGCTCGAAGCCATGGAGCGCGAGATCGCGCTGGACCGGATCGGCGCGTGCGGCATCCTGGCGCGCATGGCGGACGTGCTGGCTGCCAGCATCATCCGGGCCTGGGTGGAATGTGGCTGCAGCGATTCGACGGGCTGGGTGGCTGCGATGCGTTGCCCGAAGATCGGCAAGGTGCTTGCCGCCATCCATGGCGATCCAGGTCGCGACTGGACGGTTCCCGCCCTGGCGGACCTGATGGGTGCTTCCCGCTCGAGCTTCGCGGAAGCCTTCACGCGCACGGTGGGAGACACTCCCGCGAAATACGTTGCCAAGCTGAGGATGTTCCAGGCGCGGCGCTGGATCGCGCAGGACGGCATGCGCATCTCGGTGGCGGCGGACCGGCTGGGCTACGACTCGGAGGCGTCGTTCAGCCGCGCATTCAAGCGCGTCATCGGCCACCCGCCGAGTGCGGCGCGTGCGGTGCACGCTCGTACCGCGGGGCCGGGCTTCTGATGGCATGAACGCACCGGCCGGCGCGCGGATGTCGCCAGACCCGGTCTGCTGCGTTCAAGGTTCCGACCGCTCCACGACAACCTCGCTGAACTGGATCACCGGCACGATGTCGGTGTAGTTGACGATGTCGCCCCGGATCTCGGAGCCGTGCTCCCGCATGACGGCCTGGTAGGCCTCGGCCGAATCACAGATGAACGCGCACGTCGCCACGAAGGTGGGCGGTGAGCCGGGCGTCGAGCCGGCCAGGCCTTTTTCAACCGTGTAGTAGTTGCAGGCACTGCCTAGCCTGGCTTTCACCATCGGCATGTGACGGTCGCGGTAGTAGGCGTGGTCGAAGCGCGCGCCCTCCGCATGGGGGTACATCACGCTGACTTTGATCATGTGGTTCTCCTTTGCAGTCAAGAGTTGCCGGCATTGCCGTCGCGGGGACCGGTTCTCTGTCATCCAAACCGGGCGACGCAGTGCCAGACCTTCTTCAACGCTTGCGCGTCGTATCGTCCTGAGTTCGCTGCCTCGCCAAGCAGCGCAGGGGTGAGTACGCCTTCGCGGGCGATGGTCAATCCAAGCGCCACGACTTCCGGGCCGCGATAGTCCGGATGCCGAGACAGTTTGTCGGCCGTCAACAGAAAGCCGGGATGCCATTCGATCTCGCAAGGCAGTTCCCGCGCCGATTCCTCCACGCTCGTGCCGCGATAGCTGGGGTCCAGCACCAGCGCCTCGACATCGGATGCGAGGCGTACAGGTCCATGCACATGTGCCTCGATGGCGTCGTCGAGGGGGTCGCGATGGTCGCTTTGCGCCAAGGCGATCAGCGACATGTTGGTCATGGTGCCGAAATGGCGTGGTTCGAACACGCTGTCCGGATAACAGAAGGTCGTTCGAGCCAGAACCCCCCGCTCGAGCCGGAAGAAGGACGAGCCGAAGCGCGGCGCGGCTCCGGTCGGCCGACGCCTGTAGTTCAACGCCCCGTACTTCGGACGCTCGTGGGCAGGCGCGCTGTCATACGCCCCTCCGAACATCCGGCTCTCCCACAACCACCGATCCCCGCCCGGATGCGCCGTGAGCCCACCGTTGCTGCTGCCGGTCTCGAACTGCGAGCGGTAGAGGCCTTCCCGGCCGAGCACGCGCAGAAGGGGCTCGCCCCGGTGCAGCCGATCCGGATGAAACTGCAGGTTGACATCAAGAGAAGGGTCCAGCGGTCCACCGCTGGCGAGGGCGGAGATGTGCTGCAGTGCGCGCGCAGGTGCTGCGCCCGGGCTCGGGATCCGATTCGTCGTGTCGGCCATGCCCGGCCAATGGTAGTCGAGGGAGACGTCTGAAGAGCCATTCGAATTCCGAAGACGTCCTCTTCCATTTCGGCGTCTTCGCACGCGACCGGGAATCCCGGAAAGTCGCCGCTGCTCCACACAGACAAGCGAGGGCCCCCATGACTTCCAAAGTCATGGCCTCTTTCGTCCCGCCCGTTAGATTGCATCGATGACCAATCCCTCCACTTGCCTGACGCCGGCGAGCTGCGCTCCCGCGGCCACGTCACTGGGCCTGCCGCTGCTGGTCATGCTCAGCGGAACGTTCCTGGTGGTGCTCGACTTCTTCATCGTGAACGTTGCGCTGCCTTCGATGCAGCTGGAACTGCACGCGACCAATGCCGAACTGCAGTGGGTGGTCGCCGGTTATGGGTTGGCAACGGCCACCGGCCTCGTCGCGGGCGGCCGGCTCGGCGACATGTTCGGCAGACGCCGGATGTTCATGCTGGGACTCTTCCTCTTCACGCTGACGTCACTGGGCTGCGGCTTTGCACCAACCGCGACGGCACTGGTGACGGCGCGGGTGGCGCAAGGCCTTGCCGCCGCCATCCTGCAGCCCCAGGTGCTTGCGATGCTCTCCAGCGCTTACACCGGTCCGGCCCGTGCCAGGTCATTCGCGGCGTATGGCGTCGTGCTCGGTCTCGCGGCCACGCTCGGCCAACTGGTCGGAGGAGCGCTCATCGCGGCCGACTGGGGCGGGCTCGGCTGGCGCACCTGCTTCCTGGTGAACGCGCCAATCGGCCTGGCCGCGCTGTTGGCCGCGCCTCGTGCGCTGGCGCGCATGCCCGGCCAACCCGGATCCCGCAGCCTGGACATCGCAGGCATGCTGCTGATCGCCGCCAGCGCGGTCGGCCTGGTGCTTCCCCTGGTCGAAGGCCGCGCGGACGGCTGGCCGGCCTGGACGTTCGCCGTTCTCGGTCTCTCGCTCGCCTTGCTTGCCGTGTTCTCCGCACAGCAGAGGCGGCGGGAAGCGCGAGGTCGCGATCCGCTTGTGCCCGGCGCCCTCATGGGCAACAAGCAGTTCCTCACCGGGCTCGCCACGGCGCTGGTGTTCTATGCCGGCAACGCCTCGTTCTACTTCGTGATCGCCCTTCACCTGCAACAAGCCCGAGGCCTTTCGCCGCTGGCCTCCGGCCTCGTGTTCAGCGTGCTTGCCGCTGGCTTCTTCGCAACGTCGATGGCGGCCCCCGCGCTCGCCCGTCGCTTTGGCTGTGCACCGATCGCCGAGGGAGCGATGCTCCTTGCGGCGGCGCACCTGCTGCAGTGCTTCAATTTCGAGGCAGGCGGGGGGGCCGTGTTCGGGATGGTCCTGCTCGCGGTGCAGGGCGCCGCCGTGGGCGTGGTCATGGCACCGCTCTCATCCGCCGTGCTGGCGCCCGTGCCAGCGCAGCATGCCGGTGTGGCCTCCGGGCTCTTTGCCACAGTGCAGCAGATTGGCAACGCGCTCGGTGTTGCGCTCGTCGGCGTGGTCTTCTTCGGGGCGAAGGAGCACGCCATCGGAGCCGCCTCGCTCTATCTCGCAGGCTCTGCCGGGTTGGTCGCGACCCTTCACCGGCGGTCTGCATGAGGGAGTGTGACCGTCCCCGTTGCCTGTCACAAGGCGGGGAAGGCGGCCGTCTAAGAGGTTCTTCTTTCATCTTTCTTCAACAGGAGCTTCCCATGTCCGCACCCCGCCTCGACTATCACGCGCTTGCGCCCAACGCCGCCCGTGCCGGCGCCCAGTTCTCCCACGCCGCCGGCAGCACGTTGGAAAAGCGGCTGCGCGAACTCGTGGACCTGCGCATCAGCCAGATCAATGGCTGCGCGTTCTGCATCGACATGCACTGGGCCGGCCTGGTCGAGCACGGCATGGACCCCCGCCACGTCAACGCCGTTGCCGGCTGGCGCGAGGCCGCGCGCTTCTTCAGCGATGCGGAACGCGCCGCGCTGAACTGGGCAGAAGCCGTCAACGCGGTGCCGCAACGCACGCCGAGCGACGCGGACTTCGACGCGGTGAAGCGGCACTTCACCGACGCACAGATCGCCGACCTCACTTTCACGGTCGGCGCAATCCGCTCGTGGAACATGCTCAACGCGAGCTTCCACATGCCGGTGCCCGAAACGCCGTACACGGCGGGCTGAACCCGCGGGGAGCCAGGCAAACCCCATTCGCGCACGACCGGGTGTCGGACGATGGCAGAACTAATAGGTATCGGATACGATACCGATCTGTATCTACTCAGGAAAGCAACGCCTCGTGACGAACGATTCCCAGGAGCCCTTGATGACCGCCGTGCGGCTGCGCGAATGGGGCGGTCCGCTGGAACTGGCGCGCATCTCGCGCCCGCAACCCCTGCCTACCGAAGTTCTGGTGCGGGTGGAGGCGGCCGGTGTCAACCCGGTCGACGCCTTCACCTGCCAGGGACGGGCCTACAACCGGGCCCTAGAGCTTCCCCATGTGCCGGGATGGGACCTCTCCGGCGTTGTCGAGGCGGTCGGCTACGGGGTCACGCGTTTCAGGAAGGGCGATGCCGTCTTTGGCATGCCCTGGTTCCCGCGCCAGGGCGGCGCCTACGCGCAGTACGTCGCTGCCCCGGCGCGGCATTTCGCGCACAAGCCAGAGGAGATCACGCATGTGCAGGCGTCGGCACTGCCGCTGGCCGGGTTGACGGCCTGGCAGATGCTGGTGGAGGTCGCGCAGTTGCAGCCTGGCATGCGGGTGCTGGTCAGCGGAGGCTCTGGAGGCGTGGGCCACCTCGCCGTGCAGGTGGCCAAGGCACTGGGAGCGTGGGTCACGGCCACGGGACGCCCCGAGAAGCATGCCTTCTTGCGGCAGCTGGGCGCGGACCGCGTCGTTGACTACACGGCCGCACCTGTTGCGGACCAGGTCTCGGGCATGGATGTCGTGATCGAGCTGGTCGGAGGCGACACCTGCATGGCGATGCTTCGAACGTTGCGGCCTGACGGGCTCCTGGTGAGCGCCCAGGCCGCCTGGGCTCCCGGGCTCCAGGAAGCCGCGCGGGCCCTGCGCGTGCGCGCCAGCTGGTACCTCGTGGAGCCGAGCGGGAGCGGGCTGGAAGCCCTCGCGAGGCTCGTGCGCGAAGGGCGGCTGGAGCCTCATGTCGATGCCGTGCTGCCGCTGGCCGAAGCGGCAAGCGCGCATGCGCGCGTTGCGGAACGCCAGACCAGCGGCAAGCTGGTCCTGGTTCCGCCGAAGGAGATGCACGAATGAAGTCTCCGATCGTCCTCGTCCATGGAGCCTGGCATGGTGGCTGGTGCTGGGACAAGGTGCGTCCGCGCCTCGAAGCGGCCGGCCATCGCGTGCTCGCACCCAGCCTGACCGGGCTGGGTGACCGCGAGCATCTGCGTGACCCGATCCCGAGCCTCGCGACCCACGTGTCCGACATCGTGAACCTGGTCCAGGCAGAAGAACTTTGCGACGTGGTGTTGGTAGGCCATTCCTATGGGGGCATGGTCGTCACCGGGGCGGCTGACGCGTTGCGCGACCGCATACGCCACCTGGTGTACCTCGATGCCGCCGTGCCGGCGGATGGCCAGACATTCGCGTCCTTCGTGCCCGGCCTCGCACCCGAAGACGTGCTTCGACGGGAGTCGGCGTTCCGCGCGATGGCGCCGGACGGGGCCTGGCTTCCTGCCGTTGCGCCCGGGGTGGTGGGTGTGAACGATCCCGAAGACGTCGGATGGCTGAAGCGCCGCCTGCGCCCGCATCCGCTTCGCACCTGGCTGGACCCGGTCGCGCTGCCCGGCGGCGGTCACGGCGGCATCGCGAAGACGTACGTCATGGCGGCAAACCCGCCAACCCTGTCAATGGGCTACCCGCGCATGGCGGAGGTGGCGCGCGGCGGCGGCGAGTGGACCTGCCGCGAGATCGACTGCGGCCACGACATGATGGTGGTGGATCCCGAGCGTACCGCCGGCTTCATCATCGAGGCCGCCGCATGAACGCGCTATCCGCGCGTGCCTGCCGCGTCGATCACGGCCTGGGCGGCACGCTGCAGCGTCCTGGCTGGCCCGTTCTTGCCGAGGGCTTCGCTTCCGGCGAAGGCGCCGTCGATCATCAGGACCAGTTGATCCGCCAGCAGCGCAGCGTCTTCGGCGCCTGCCGCCATGCACAGCGACAGCACGCGCCGGCGCAGGGTCTGCTTGTTGCGTGCGACCTTCTCGCGAACGGCATGCGACGGATCGGGAAACTCCGCCGCCGCGTTCAGGAACGCGCAGCCGCGGGAGTCCTCGCTGGCGATGTAGCGCGCGATCCATCTGACCTGCGCGAGCAGTTCCTCGCGCGGGCGCCCCATGTGCCGCTCCGCCGTGGCTTCCCACTGCGCCCAGAACTCCTCGTTGCGCGAATCGAGCACGGCGACGACGAGATCGTCCTTGGTCGGGAACCAGCGGTACAGCGTGGTCTTGGCCACCCCGGAAGCCGCCACCACCGCGTCGACGCCCACCGCGCGGAAGCCCTCCCGGTAGAACAGGTCGCGCGCTGTAGCGAACACCTTGTCGCGGGCGGAATCCTCTGCATGGGCAGGGCCGCGCTTGGCGCGGGTGGAAGCGGGTGCAGGCACGTGTGGTTCCTCGGTATGCCAACCATGATACAGATCGGTAGCGAAGGACGAGGGCGGTGAGGGCGCCGGACAGCGCCGCAGGGGCAGGCCTGGCTTCCACGCGCCGCGCACTCCTGTTCGGCAACTTCGTCATCGGCGCGGGCCTGCAGGTGGTCGCCGGCACGCTGCAAGACCTGTCGCGCTCGCTGGACGTGAGCGTAGCCACGGCAGGACAGCTCATCTCGATCGCGGCGGTCGTGGTGTGCGTCGCAGCGCCACTCGCGGCATGGCTGGGGCGCGGGCGGGACATGCGGCGCCTGCTCACAGGCGCCTTGCTGTGGTATGGCATCGGTCACGCCGTGTGCGCGGCCGCCACTGCCTACCTGCCGCTGGTCGGGGCGCGGGCGCTGTCCATGCTCGCCGCCGCGCTGTTCACACCGCAGGCTGCGGCGGCCATCGCGGTCATGAGCCCACCCCAGGAGCGCGCAGCGGCCATTGCCTTCATCTTCATCGGTTGGTCGGCGTCGGCGGTGATCGGCGCCCCGATCAGCAGCTATGTCGGCGAGGTGCTGGGCTGGCGCCACGCCTTCAGCCTGGTGGCCGGCCTCGCGCTGCTGGCTGCGGCCGTGCTCTGGCGGAGCATGCCTTCCGGCGTGAAAACGCCACCCGTGTCGGCCGCTGCATGGAAGGCCGCGCTGCGGCAGCCGGCGCTGATGGCGGTCGTGCTGGTCACGGCATTGCAGGGCGCTGGCCAGTTCACTGTCTTGTCGTACTTCCTGCCGTTCTGCAAGCAGGTGCTGCACGCCACCGCCGCACAGGTCAGCCTGGCCTACCTGTGGTTTGGCGCACTCGGAGTGACAGGCAATGTGCTGCTGGTGCGGCTGGTGGGTCGTGTCGGGCCGGGCCGCAGCGTGAACGTGGTGCTTTGCGCGATCGCGACGAGCCTTGCATGCTGGCCCTTGGCGACGTCGATGCCCGCGCTGCTTGCCTTGGTGGTGCCATGGGGCCTGGCCTGCTTTGCGAGCAACTCTGCGCAGCAGGCTCGCCTTGGGCACCTGGCCCCCCAGCTGACGCCAGCGCTGATGGCGATGAACACGTCGGCGATCTACCTGGGACAGGCCATCGGCGCCGCGGGCGGGGGCGCTCTCCTGGCGTCCCAGGGCATGCCCGCACTCAGCTGGGCCGGGTTGGGATGGACGCTGCTCGCGCTGGCGACCAGCGCGTGGGCCGCTTGGCGACTGCAGGAGCCGCGGCCGGGGACAGCAGTTGCGGGAATACCGCCCGCAGCCGGACGATAAGTGCCGAGTCGCTCGCGCTACGGAAAATGCAGCGAAAGAAGCCTACAGAGTGCGGGGACCGTTGCAGCGCTGCAAATTTTGTAGCGAGACGGTGGGCGTCTGAAGGGAAGTGGTGGTGGGCCCTGAGTGACTCGAACACTCGACCTACGGATTAAGAGTCCAGATCAGGACTCCACGCCACACGAGGATACACTAGAAATCACCGGCAGCTGAATGAGCAACCGGCGGATTTGAGTGACCGGACGCCAGTGGGCCGTCACCACCAATCCTTATCCAAGGAAGACGTCCATGTCTTGCAGCTATTGCGGAGAGGCAGGTCGAGCGACGCGGGAACACGTTGTTCCTGCCTTTCTTCTGGCTCACCAGAAATCCATTGGCGCGAGACCCGAAGGCTGGAACGACGCGGCAAGAAAAGTCGTCCAGGGAGACGCAGTGATCCGAGACGTGTGCGCCGAGTGCAACAACGGCACGTTATCGCGATTGGACGAATACGGAAAGACATTGCTGACGTCTGCGGGCGTTCTAACCTCCAACTTTGTGCGCCGGAGGGTGGAATTCAGCTACGACTACGATTTGCTGCTGCGCTGGGTCCTAAAGATCGTGTACAACTCGGCCCGAGCGAGCCACTCGGCCGACGACCTCTATCGTGCGTACTTGCCGTACATCCTGGAATCTGACAGCCGGCCGGCATCGGTGGCTCTGGGGGTGTACCTGGCGGCGCCTGTGACCAGGACAGAAGCGTCCCAGATTCCCGACTTTGACTTGGAATCTTTGAGGGAGCCAATACGCTCAACCCGTTCGTCCTTCGAATTACTAAGTGCTTCGTGGACGATGGCAACTATCTGCTCCGAGCGTTCGTTGTTGGTCCGCTCGTGTTTTATGTAGTTGCGTTTTCTGATCAGGTTCTACCCGGCCACCGCAATTCTCAATTTAGGCGCTTGCAGAAGCGACTAGGGCTCGTACCTTTGCGGTGCAACCAGCGATTTGTAAGCCTCGCCGCTGGCGCACTAACCTGGGTTGATCTGTGGCAGCACCAGCTGATGTATCAACACCGGCCGGAGATGCACCGTTATGCGTAAGTAAGGCGTGCGATCAAGAGTGGAACCATGTCTACAGTGTTCTTTCTACCCTGGGTCCGTCTCAAGGAGCCTGTCACATTAGGCGACGTTCAGTTGATTCCCTATCAAAGGAATCAACAGCCCGGAAGCCTTGGAAATGTCACTCAGCTTGAGCTAGACGAACTTCTTGGGAACTACGGTGAGCGCTCCTACAACCCTGGGGGACCGGCGTGGGCTCCTATTCAGGCCGCTGTCCTCGTGCATTGGCGGGGAACGGTCTTTGGCGCAGATGTCCCTGACAATGAAATAAGCGGTCGGATGCTCACGGGTGAGATGCTGGCAGTTGCGGCCCTTGCGGCTAGGCAGTACGGAAACTTTTTGGCCTATGTAAACCGAGATCAAGTCCGGATGATCGGTCAGACCTTCGAGCCGATTCGTCCCCGGGCGGTCTTGGCGGTGTCGCGCCGGAGGGATGGCGGTACGAATCATATGCTGCACAGGACCGACGGTGGACCGGAGTTCATTCGTCCTCTGCATGTGGACCGGAGCTCTCATTTAGAGGTGGACGAGCATCTATTTGTCGCGTTGCAAGGGTGTATAGGCGATCCGCAATGGGCGCATGTGCGCGAAGCCATACTTGTCTTCAATTCCGCGAACACCGATTCAGATTCAGTCTCGGATGAACTTGAACTCGTGCTTATGCGAATCGCGTTCGAGGCTTTGCTACGAGCCGATCACACAGTGTCCGATCTGTCTCAGAGATTGAGAAGCGAGCTAAGCATGACCGCCCCTCTGCGGGAGTGGCCGGTTGGTGAATTCGATGCAGCGAAGTGGCGCTCTCGCTGGACGGCTGATCGACCCATCACTGCCTGGGTGCAGGATTTCTGTGCAGCGCGGAATAGGAGCGCGCATGCCAAGACTGCGGGTTCAGAGGCCCCCGTCTGGTCTGACCGCAATCACCTCATGTTCTCGAGTTGGCTGCTACCGCTTGTTTTGAAGGCAGTACTGGCCCGTGAGGGGCGCTATACGCTTGGCCCGTACGAGGCTGACTGCCTGCAGATGTGCGAACTTTTCTTGGCCGCAGACGTATCGTCATACAGAAAAGAGGAGGTTCGTTTGCGCTGGTCGGAGGTAGAGGAGGAGATCAGCTCGAAGGAGCTTGAACGTTACCTGAGCGGCATTTAACCTGCGGATTGCGAGTCCGCGGCTGTTGATTGGGGCCGCTGGAGATCAGGAATCCCGCCGCTTAGAAGGACCCGCAGCAATCAAGGCGTCCAAAGCGATGACACCGTCACCGACCGGGAGCACTCTCAGGGGATTCACCTCGAAATTGAGCGGGGTACCGTCGGAAACCCGTAGCTTAGAAATGGCCACGATTGCGGAAACCAGCGCGTCAATGTCGGCCGCCGGCGCACCCCGCCAGCCCTGCAACGCCTTGCTGATGCGCGTCTCCTGAATCATCGCCCTCGCTTCCGCTTCGGTAACGGGCGCAAGACGCATGCTCACATCGCCCAGCCATTCCGTCATCACGCCGCCTGCGCCGAACACGATGACGGACCCGAAGTCCTCGTCATGGTGAAGAGCCACTAGGCAGTCAGTGCCTGCGGCCGCCATGGGTGACACCAGGAAGCCAGAGATTCGTGCCTGCGGAAAGGCCGCGCGGACTCGCTGCTGGATCGTGGTCACGGCCTGCCGTGTCGCGGCAGCTCCGCAGACATTCAAGGCGAGGCCGCCGGCCTCGGTCTTGTGCGGGATGTCCGCAGAGACTACTTTCACGGCCACGGGGATGCCGAAGGCCTCGGCCGCCGACGCGGCCTCTTCGGCATCGGCGCAGACATGCTCGTCCAGCAGCCCGATGCCTGCCGTGCCGAGGATGCGCTTGGCGTCTACTTCCGTGGGTGATCCCGTCCAGGCCACGGCGTGCAAATCCTTGTCAGTTTCGGGTGCCATCATGGAAGCCGCGCGCATCGCCACCAACGCTGCATAGGCTCGCAACATGCGCGACGTGTCCTGGAAGACTGCGTATCCAGCCTCTTCGTAGCGCTTGGCCATCTGCGGATCCGCCAGGATCGTCACGCCTAGCCATTTTCCCGGGCAGCGCCGCGCTGCGTCTTCAAGCACTCCGTGCCAGCGTTCTCTCAACGCCGGCGCCGCACCTGCCATGCCGACGAAGATCACCGCGCCTGCAAATCGCGGGCCTTCGAGGAGCAGTTCGACAACACGGCCGAACTCCGGTAACTGGTTCTGTGTCTGGCCGGTCAAATCCACCGGGTTGCGCGCAGAGGCACCATGGAATGCCTCCTCGATGAATCGCCGCGTTTTGCCTGGTGGCTCAGGCAACTGCAAGCCGAGTTGCACCGCCTGGTCGGTCATGTGGACGCCAAAGCCGCCGGAATGCGTGACGATGACCGTTTCAGGTCCCAGGGGCATGCGGGTATGGGCGATCGCGTGCGACGCGGCATAGGCCACGTCGAGCAGTTCCTCCAGGCTGTCGGCGCGGTGGACGCCGTAGCGGTGACAGAGGGCTGCGAAAACCCGATCTTCGCCGGCGAGCGCGGCAGTATGGGTCGCAACCGCAGCCTGGCCCGCCTGCGTTCGCCCGACCTTCACGGCCACCACGGGCTTGCCGTTCACGCGCGCCGCTTCCAGGGCGGCACGCAACTGCGCGCCGTCGCGCGCGCCTTCCAAGTACAGCAGGATGACGTCGATTCCCGGATCAAGCGCCATTGCATGCAGCACCTCGCCCGCATTAAGGTCCGCTTCGTTGCCCGTGCTCACCCACTGCACGATCGACATCCCGCGGTCGGCCGCGAGCCGCCGTGCCTCGCTGCCCCAGCCCCCGCTTTGCGTGACCATGCCGATACGGCCACCCTGCGGAAAACCTTGCTCGAACATGCTCGAGAAGGTCATGAAGCTCCTCGCGCGAGCGTCGTAGGCCCCGAGGGAGTTCGGCCCCAGCAGAATCATGCCCGCGTCACGGGCGGTCGCCACGAGCTCTCGTTGTGCCTGCGCCCCGGCCGCTCCCGCTTCCGCGAAGCCATTGGCGAACACGATCGCCGCCCGCGTGCCTGCCGCGGCGCATTCGCACAGCGCGGCTGCGACCGCGGCGCCGGGAACCGCCACGATGGCCGCGTCCACCGCCTGCGGAAGGTCGCCAATCGAGCGCCAGCTGCGCACTCCCTGCACCTCGCTGCGGTTGGGATTGATGGCGAAGAGCTCGCCCTTGAACCCGCCCTGGAGCAGGTAGCGGAGCGTCCGTCCGTTGCCACGTGTTGGATCGGAGGACGCGCCGATCATCGCGATCGAGCGGGGCCGCAGGAGCGGCGTGAGGTCCCGCACGGCCGGATTGTCGCGCCCGCTCATGCCGCGCCGCGGCGGCGGTACAGGATGGCGATCTCCATCTCCTGCACCACTTCGGCGCGCTGGTTGACGAATCTTCGTGCAAAGGTTACGACGCCGGCGTCGGGCCGCGAGGCGCTGGCCTTGGTGGCGAGCACGGTGGACTCCACATGGATAGTGTCGCCATGCTTCACGGGGGCCCGCATCCGCCATTTGTCGATGCCGAGCACCGCGACCAGCGTGCCGTCGTTGACCCCGGAGGCGTAGTTCAGCCCGGCCGCGACCGCGAACACCAGAGGCGCGTGCGCGATCGGCTCGCCGAATGGCGAAGCGCGCGCGTACTCGTGATTGGTATGCACGTCGTTGAAGTCGCCGCTCAGGCAGGCGAAATTGACGATGTCCGTGGACGTGATGGTGCGCCGGCCGGTGCGCAGCACGTCACCCGCAGTGAAGTCTTCAAACCAGCGGCCCCGGGGCGCGTCGGACGGTCGTTCGCTCATGCTGTGTTCTCCAGGGGGATTCGCCGCGCATGATAGGGCGTAGTCGCCTGCCTTTGATGCCAAATCGGCAGCGAAGAGATCGCATCAAACGATCGTGCCGTGGCGCACAATTCCCCGCTTCTGGTGAAGTGCGGAAGGTTCAAGCGATGAATGCAGGACGTTACCTGATTACCGGCGGGGCGAGCCTGATCGGATCCCATCTCGCCGATCACCTGCTGGCCTCGGGTGCGAGCGAGGTGGTCCTGCTGGACAACTTTGCCCTGGGAACGCCGCAATCGGTCGGTCACCTTTCCGGGGACTCGCGGGTGCGCATGCTCAAGGGCGACGTGCTGCGCCTGGGCGAGCTGATCGACGCGTGCGCGGGCATGGACGGCATCTTTGCGCTGGCCGGATTCCTCACCCTGCCTCTTTCGCAGAACCCGGCCCTCGGTGTCGAAGTCAATGCGATGGGCCTTCTGAATACCATGGAAGCCGCCCGCCTGGCGAAGGTGCGGCGCGTCGTCTTCGCCTCTTCAGTTTCGGTCTACGGGAACGTCGCATCCGACCGGATGCATGAAGCGACTGCCTTCCACGGCGCGGGCCTCACGCCCGCCTCTGCGGTCTACAGCGCCTCCAAGCTGCTGGGCGAGGCGGTCGGCGTGATGTATTCGCACAAAGGGACGGTCGAGTTCAATGCCCTGCGGTTTTCTTCCGTGTACGGCGAGCGCCAACACGCGCGCGCGGTGAACGCACTCTTTCTCGCGCAGGCCTACGAGAAGATCCGCCAAGGCGAGCGGCCCGTGATCGTCGGGGATGGATCCGAGGTCCACGACTACATTCACGTGCACGACGTGGCCGCCGGTTGTGCAGCAGCCATGACGGCGAAGCCCCATGGGGAGGTCTTTAATATCGTGACGGGCACCGACACGACTCACACGGACGCGGTCAACCTGCTTTTGCGCATCTCCGGCCGGCCGGGGCTCGAGGCGTTGTACGAGGAGGACAAGCGGGTCGTCCGGTCCTCCAGCGTGGAGCGACTAAATTTCGACCCCTCCAAGGCGGCCCAGATGCTGGATTGGCGCGCCGCCATCGTACTGGAAGAGGGGCTGCGCCGCTACGTGGCGTGGCGTGAAACGCAGGAGCGTGCGGGTGCGTGACGGCTCGATCCGCGGAACGAGCGCGATCGTCGGCGCCGCCTGGAGCGGTCTCGGCGAGGCGCACGGCATGGAGCCGCTGGAGATGATCGCGCACGCGAGCCGCACCGCGCTGCAGGACGCGGGGCTCGGGCTGCAGGACGTCGATGGCCTGTTCGGTTGCATGCAGGTCGACTTCTTCAGCACCATGGCGGTGGCGGAGTACCTCGGGATCCGCCCCACGTTTTCCGACAACAACCGCCTGGGTGGATCTTCCTTCTTGATGCACACCCTGCAGGCGGCGCTCGCGCTTGAAGCCGGTCTGTGCAAGGTGGCTCTGATCTTCTACGGCAGCAACCAGCGCACGGCGATGGGCAAGTTGCAAAGCGCGGTGCAGGGAGCGTGGACAGCGTTCGAATCGCGTTATGGTCCGCGCTTCCCCATCAGCTCGTACGCCTTGGCGGCGTCGCGGCACATGCACGAGTACGGGACCACGCCCGAGCAGCTCGCGGAGGTCGCGGTGGCCGCGCGCCGGTGGGCGCAGTTGCATCCGGACGCTTTCGTCCGCGACCCGCTCACGATCGCCGACGTGCTGAGCGCGCCCCGCGTGTCCACGCCGTTCGGCCGGCTCGACTGCTGCCTCGTCACTGACGGCGCTGGCGCGATCGTGATGACGGCCGCCGACCGCGCGAAGGACTTGCCTCGTCCGCCCGTGTACCTACTCGGCGCGGCGGGCGCTCATTGGCACAAGCACATCTCCGAGATGCCTGACCTCACGGTCACCGCCGCGGCGGAGTCGGCGCCGAAAGCGTTCGCCATGGCGGGTGTTCGTCCCGCCGATGTCGACGTCGTGCAGATCTACGATGCGTTCACGATCAATACCATCGTGCTGCTCGAGGACCTGGGGTTCTGTCCCAAGGGCGAAGGCGGCCGTTTCGTGGAAAACGGAGCGATCGCGCCAGGCGGGCGGTTGGCGGTGAACACCAGCGGGGGCGGGCTGTCGTTCTGCCATCCCGGCATGCTCGGCCTCTTCCTCCTGATCGAAGCCGTAAAACAGCTGCGCGGCGAGGCCGGCGACCGACAAGTGGCGGGCGCGAAGCTCGCCGCCTGCCAGGCGAGCGGCGGCGTCCTGTCCAGCCAGGTCACCAACATCCTCGGAACTGCGGACTGCCTGTGATGGGACCCCTCGCCGAATACCACGAACACCTGCGCGCGGGCAGGTTCATGCTGCAGCACTGTGCCACCTGTCGCGCCGTGGTTTTCTCGCCGCGGCTGTATTGCCCTGCCTGCAAGTCGGACGCGCTGCGCTGGCAGCCTGCCGCCGGCGGCGGCACCGTATACGCGGTGACGGTCATCGCGAGGCGGCCCGACAAGGGCGGCGACTACAACGTGGTCCTGGTGGACCTGGACGACGGGCCACGGATGATGAGCCGCGTCGTGGGCGTGCCGGCCTACGAGGTGCGCATCGGGATGCGCGTGCGCGCCTTGATCACTCCCGGCTCCGGCGACGAAGAGCCGCTCGTCGAATTCGAACCGGGGTAGCCGGCGGGGTCGGCGGTCTCGGACCCGGGCTCGTCGTGAGGCGCTTGCCGCCCTTGTGTCCAGATCCGGACGTGATGAACGAGGGTGCGCGTCGCGAGAGACGTCGCACTACCTGCAGGGGTTGCGATTCCCAGCCTGCGCGTGATTTTGGGTGCGATGCCGACGGCGTGCAGCTGGCCCTCGGCGAGCTCACGCATGATGGCGATGCCCGGCAGGCAGGTATAGACGTCTTCGTGAAGCACCATCTGCTTGAGCGTGTGCGTGCTGTCGACCTCCATGAGGGGCTTGAGCTTCACCCCGTCGCGCGCTGCGGCGTCGTCCAGCAGCTTGCGCGTGCCGTACGGCGGAAGAGGCAGCACCAAGGCGAGCGCGGCGATCTCGGGGAAGGTCAACTCGGTGCGGCTGGCTGGCCCCGGCGGCGTGCGTCCGACGATGTACAAGTCGTCAGAAATCAGCTCTTCCACGCTCAGGTGGTCCATCCGCTCCCGCATGACAACCACGCCCGCGTCGGCCTTGCCGGCGACGAGGAACTCCTCGATTTCCCGCGCACCGCCTTCCAGGATGCGCAGGCTGACACCCGGGAAGGTGCGCAGGAACGGCGGCGCGAACTGCGGCAGGAACGCGGAGGCGAAGCTGCCGGGCAGCGCGAGGATCACCGTGCCCCTGGGATGACCGCGCAGTTGCTCGACGTCCTCACGGATGAGGGACAGGAGGGATTGCAGCTCCGAGGCGCGTGCCATCAGCACCTTTCCGGCTTCGGTCAACTGGAGGCTGCGTGCCGTGCGGTGCAGGAGCACCACGCCGAGCTCGGCCTCCAGGTCCTGTATGTGCCGGCTGAGGGCGGACTGCGCGATGCCTAGCTCGCGGCCGGCCGCGCGGAAGGACAGGCAGCGTCCCACGACGTGGAAGTAGGTCAGCTTGAGCGAATTGAGGGCTCCAGCCGGTTGCGTCATGGCTCCTCCGGTCGCTCGCGTTCTAACGTGCGTTCACGCGGGCTGCACCGCCGATCTGCAGGCCGAAATCGCGTCGGCCAAGGTTCGCGCAAGGATCTTGCTGTCGATGGAGTACACGAACAGCCTTGCGCCTTTAGCATACCAGAGGGGTACTTCGCTGGCCTGGTTCACGTACATGCCCGCGATGCGTCCACGCGCCACCGCGCTGGCGATCACCTTGTCCACCGCGCGCTGCACCAGCGGATGCACCAGATTGCCGTGCACGCCCAGTGAAGATGCCAGGTCGCCCGGTCCCGGCATGAGGCAGTCCAGGCGCGCATCGCCCGCGAGCGCGTCGACGGCGTCCACGGCCATGCTGTCCTCCACCAAGCCGATGCCGAACGAGCTCCGGTTCGCCTCCTCCACATAGCGCGAGAACGTGGCCAGCCCGTAGGCATTGGCTCGAATCCCCGTGCAAGTGGGCCGTGCGCCTGCTGGCGGATACTGGAAGGTGTCGAGTGCCTTCCCCGCCTGGCTGCCGGGCATGCCGACGTGAGGCAGCATGATGCCGCCGGCTCCGGCGTCCAGCAGCCGCGGGACGTCACCGACCATGTGGTCCGCCACGCGGACGATGGAGGCGAGGCCGCGCGCTTCGCACACCCGGATGTGCTGCAGGGTCGTGCCCATGTCGTTGAGCGCGTGCTCCATGTCGATGACGACGAAGTCGAAGCCCGCGTCACCATAGGCCTCAGTGACGCTCGCATCGCGGGAGAACACGAAGCTGCCGAAGACGCAGCCGCCATCCTGCAGCTTGTTGCGGAGTGATTGAATCGCTTGGAACACGGCGGCTTTCCTTAAGTCAGGCGGCGGCCGCGGCTGCGGCACGCCAGGACACCAAGCCGACGGCGACGATCCCGCCGTCCGGTCGCAGGCAGCGGAACTCCCCCACGAAGCTGTTGTCGCTGCAGGCCTGCGTGGTCACTTCGTAGGTGATGGCGTCGCCGGGCCGGGAAACGTTGATGACCTTGGCCGCGACGCTGCCGCCGCAGTACCAGGCCTGCGCACCCAGCAGTTCCAGCATGATGTTGTGGACCGGCGCGAGCACCAGCATGCCCTGCGCGATCACGCCCCCCAGCGGCGTGGTGGCCGCGTAGACCGGGTCGGAGTGGATCGGGGCGGCGGTGCCCACCAGTTCGCCCCAGCGGTCGATCTGCGCTTGGGTGAGCGGGTCGGCGCGCCGGGTGACCACGGTGCCGGGAATCAGCGTCATTGGCGCTCCTATTGCGCCCAGTTGAAGAGGCGGACGACCTTCAGCGCGGGCTGGGCCTCGCCGCGTCGCGAGACCAACTGCTGCATCGTGACGAATTTCTTTTCGTTGCGCACGTACTTGTCCGTGATGCGCACGTCGACGTCGAACGTTTCGCCGACGAAGAGCGGCGAAGCGAGCTCCAGGTGTTCCTGGGCGTGGAGTGTGCCGTTCGGGATCATGATGTGGCGCTTCATGCTGAAGAACTCGTTGAGCAGGAACAGCGGAACCAGCCGGCGCGGCGGCGATCCGAGCAGCGGCGCCGACCCGTGAAACTGTGACGGCGGCAACGCGAGACACGCCTCGAAAGCGTCGACCTCTGCCTGCGAGAAGGTCAGCTGCTCGCGAGGGAAGCAGTAACCCACTTCAACGTCGGCAAAGGGGAGGAAGCGCCGCTGCGGCACGGGCCCTTGCGCCGGGAGCGTCACGATCGTCATCAGCCGCCCCTTTAGCAGTCCATGAGCGAGGCAATCACGTTGCGCATGATCTCGTTGCTCCCCCCGCCGATCGGACCCAGGCGGGAGTCGCGGAACAGGCGCTGCATGTCGTGGTCCATCGAGTAGCCCGCGCCGCCCATGATCTGCATGCCGGTGTCGGCGCAGGCGAAATCGTTCTCGGTGGCCACGATCTTGGCGATGGCCGTCTCCATGCGGACATCCTGGCCGGCATCCAGCATGTCGGCCAGCCGGTAGGTCATAACCCGCGCGACCTCCGCCTTGATCCTCATGTCGGCCAGCTTGTGCTGGATCACCTGGTGGCTGCTGATCGCGCGGCCGAACTGCACCCGCTCGCGCGCATAGCCCAGCGCGATATCGATCGCCTTCTGCGCGTTGCCTGCGCCGGCCGCTGCCATGCACAGCCGCTCGAGGTTCAGGCCCGTCATCAACCCCTTCCAGCCCCGGTTCTCCTCGCCAATCAGGTGCGAGACGGGGGTGCGCGCCCCGTCGAAGTAGATAGTGTTCGTGTGCGTGGTGTGCCGTCCCATCGTTTCCACGGGCTGGATGCTCACGCCTGGCTGCTTGGCATCCACGAGCATGATGCTCAGGCCGTTGCGTTGGGGCATGGCCTCGCGATCCGTCTTGACCACCAGGACGAAATAATCCGCCACGTGTGCGCTCGTGATCCAGGTTTTCTGCCCCGTGATCACGTACTCGTCGCCCTGCCGCACCGCGCGCGTCGTGATGGAGGCGGCGTCCGAGCCGGCCTGCGGCTCGGACAGCGCGAAGGCGATGAAGATCTCGCCGCGGATCAGCCGGGGCAAGTACATCTGCTTGAGTTCCTCTGAGCCGCGCTGGTAGATGTGCATGCCCGAGTAGATGATCGGTGTCATGTACGCGGTGGCGAGGCAGGCGTAATGGTAGGCGAGCGTCTCCAGGAGGATCGCCACGTCCTTGAAGCCTCCGTCCAGTCCACCGTATTTCGAGGAGAAGGGCAGGCCGAGCCAGCCGCCCTCGGCCATCACCCGGTAGGCATCGTGCGGCCACTGATGGGTGCGATCCAGCTCGCGGATCCGCTCTGGCGGCATGACCTTGGCCATCTGCTGCAGCAGGCTTTCCCGCATCATCTTCTGTTCGTCGGTGAAGCCGAAATCGTGGAACATGCTCATGGGGATCTTTCGACGGGGGCAGGTTGGGAGGCGACCCAGGCTTCGATGTCCTTGCGGATCACCTTGCCGGTGTTGTTGCGTGGCAGGAAGTCTGGCGCGACGACGTGGATGGCCTTGGGTTGCTTGTAGCGCGCCAGGCGCTCCGCGCACCGGTGGCGCACGGCGTCCAGGTCCAGGCGAGGATCCTGGCTGGCGATGACGGCCACCGGCACCTCGCCCCACACCTCGTCGCGCCTGGCGACGACACGACGTCCTCGACGCCGGTGATGGCGAGGATCACCCGCTCGATCTCCGCGGGGTAGATGTTCTCGCCGCCGGACTTGATCAGGTACTTGGCGCGCCCGCTGTAGGTGAGGCTGCCGTCGGCGTTGCGCACGAACATGTCGCCACTGTGATACCAGCCACTGCGGAAGGCCTGGGAGGTCGCGTCCGGGTCCCGGAAATAACCGCTGAACAGCGTCGGGCCGCGCATGACGAGCTCGCCCACCTCGCCGTCGGCGACCTCGTCACCGGCCGCATCGACGAT
>JAJNBO010000164.1 GCA_021156245.1 Ramlibacter sp.
CGATGCCCAATCCCACCAGCAACACGCTGCTGCGGGCCAACGCCGACTTGTCGCCGGCGCTCATCGCAGCCGCCATCGCGCGCCGCCTGAAGAAGCTGGGCCTGGACGCCGACGTGCAGGCGCGCATCGACGCGCAGCTCGCGATCCTGGAGGCCAAGGAACGCTCCATGCAGGTGGTGGAGGTCAAGGGCGACCGCGCGCCCTGGTTCTGCTCCGGCTGCCCGCACAACACCTCCACCGTGGTGCCGGAAGGCTCGCGCGCCATGGCCGGCATCGGGTGCCACTTCATGGCGACGTGGATGGACCGCGCGACCATCGGGTTCACCCAGATGGGAGGCGAGGGCGTGCCGTGGGTCGGCCAGCAGCCCTTCACGACCGACCAGCACATGTTCGCCAACCTGGGCGACGGCACGTACTTCCACAGCGGCTCGCTGGCGATCCGGCAGGCCATCGCGGCCGGCGTGAACATCACCTACAAGATCCTCTACAACGACGCGGTCGCCATGACCGGCGGCCAGCCGGTGGGCGAGCGCCCCGAAGGCCATACGCCGCTGCAGATCGCCCAGAGCCTCGCCGCCGAAGGTGTGGCCAAGCTGGTGGTCGTCAGCGACGACCCCGAGAAGTACGAGGGCGCCGCGCTGCCCGCCGGCACGATGGTCTACCACCGCGACGACCTCGACCGCGTGCAGCGCGAGCTGCGCGACACGCCCGGCGTCACGGCCATGATCTACGACCAGACCTGCGCCACCGAGAAGCGCCGCCGCCGCAAGCGCGGCACGATGGTGGATCCGGCGCTGCGGGTGATGATCAACGACCTGGTCTGCGAAGGCTGCGGCGATTGCAGCGTCAAGTCGAACTGCCTGTCGGTGGAGCCGCTGGAAACCGAATTCGGCCGCAAGCGCACGATCAACCAGAGCACCTGCAACAAGGACACCAGCTGCCTCAAGGGCTTCTGCCCCAGCTTCGTCACCGTCGAAGGCGGCAAGCTCATGGGCAAGGCCAAGGCGAAGCAGTCGGCGCCCTCCCCGCACGACGGCCCGGCGCTGCCCGAGCCGCAACTGCCCGCCACGCGCGATGCTTACGGCATCGTGGTGGCCGGCGTCGGCGGCACCGGCGTGATCACCATCGGCCAGCTCCTGGGCATGGCCGCGCACATGGAAGGCAAGGGCATCGTCACGCAGGACTCCGCAGGCCTGGCGCAGAAAGGCGGAGCCACCTGGAGCCACGTGCTGATTGCCGATGACCAGGACGCGATCCGCACGACCCGGGTCAGCGCGGCGGCGGCGGACCTCATCATCGGCTGCGACCCCATCGTCACCGGCGGCAAGGAGACGGTGCTGCGGATGCGGCAGGGCCGCACGCGCGTCGCGCTCAACGCCCATGGCACGCCGACGGCGGCCTTCGTGAAGAACGGCGCCTGGGACAACCCGTCCGACGCCTGCGCCACGGAGATCGGCAAGGCGGTCGGCGCCGAACAGCTCGCCGCGCTGCAGGCCGACGCGCTGGCCGAACGCGTGCTCGGCGACAGCATCTACACCAACCCGCTGATGCTGGGCTTCGCGTGGCAGAAGGGCTGGGTGCCGCTGGCACGCGAGTCGATCCTGCGCGCGATGGAGCTGAACGCCGTGCAGGTGGAGAACAACAAGGCGGCGTTCGAATGGGGCCGTCGCGCGGCACACGACCCCGCGTCGGTTGCAGGCTTGCTGGCGCCGGCCGGGCAGGTGATCGAGTTCAAGAAGCGCGAAACGCTGGAGACGGTGATCGCGCGGCGCGTCGAATTCCTGACCGACTACCAGAACGCCGCTTATGCGCAGCGCTACCAGGACCTGGTGGAGCGCGTGCGCGTCGCCGAGCTGCCGCTGGGCAAGGCCACGCTGACCGAGGCCGTGGCGAAGGGCCTGTTCCGGCTGATGGCCTACAAGGACGAATACGAGGTGGCGCGGCTGCACGCCCAGACGGGCTTCCGCGAGAAGGTCGCCGCGCAGTTCGAGGGCGACTTCAAGATCCACTACCACTTGGCGCCGCCGATCATCGCGAAGCGCAACGACAAGGGTGAGCTGGTCAAGCGCAAGTTCGGTCCGGGCACCATCCACCTGTTCCGCCTGCTGGCCCGGCTGAAGGGCCTGAGGGGAACGGCGCTGGACATGTTTGGCCGTACCGAAGAGCGGCGCACCGAGCGCGCCCTCATCGAGGAATACCGGCAGGCCGTGCTGGAGCTCGTCGCGGGGCTGCAGCCCGGCAACCACGCGCTGGCGGTGGAGATCGCGCGCCTGCCCGAGCAGATCAAGGGGTACGGGCACGTCAAGGAGCGCAACCTGGCGGCCGTGCGGCCGCAGTGGGACAGCCTGCTGCAGCAGTGGCGCGGCGCCGCGCCGCAGCGCCAAGCGGCCTGAGCGGACGGGCCTGCGGGGCCCGGCGCGAATCCGGCCGGGCCCGCGGCGCGTATGTCCGGAGGCGCCGCATACAATCGCCACTTCTTTCCCATGGCAGCGGCCAGGCCGTGCCATGGGCGTTCCCATCCCCCTGACGGCTTTCCGACCTGGAGCAACCGTGTTCATTTCTTCCGCCTTCGCCCAAACGGCGCCGGCCGCCGCCGGCGGCGACATGCAGTCCTCCTTCATGAGCCTGCTGCCGCTGGTGCTGATGTTCGTCGTCCTGTACTTCGTGATGATCCGTCCGCAGATGAAGCGGCAGAAGGAGCATCGCGCCATGGTCGAGGCCCTCGCCAAGGGCGACGAGGTCGCCACGGCCGGCGGCCTGCTGGGCCGCGTCAGCAAGCTCGGCGACACGTACCTGGGCGTCGAGATCGCGCCCGGCGTCGAAGTGCAGGTGCAGCGCACCGCCGTCGTGCAGGTGCTGCCCAAGGGCTCCATCAAGTAAGCCGTGAACCGTTACCCCCTCTGGAAGTACGCGATCATCGTGGTCGCGCTGTTGATCGGGGTGCTCTACACCCTGCCCAACTTCTTTGGTGAAGACCCGGCGGTGCAAGTGGCGTCCGCCCGCAGCACCATGAAGGTGGACGAGTCCACCCGTGCCCGGGTCGAGCAGGCCCTGGCGCAGGCGGGCGTCAAGCCGCAGTCGATGGTGCTGGACGGCACGTCGCTGAAGATCCGGCTGGACAGCACCGACACCCAGCTGAAGGCGAAGGACGTCATCCAGCGCGCGCTGTCGCCGGACCCGAACGACTCGCCCTATGTCGTGGCGCTGAACCTGCTGTCCAAGACGCCCACGTGGATGGCGGCGCTGAACGCGGCGCCCATGTACCTGGGCCTGGACCTGCGCGGCGGCGTGCACTTCATGCTGCAGGTCGACATGCAGGCGGCGCTCACCAAGAAGGCCGAGTCCTATGCGGGCGACCTGCGCTCGGTGCTGCGCGAGAAGAACATCCGCCACGCCGGCATCAACCGCAACGGCCAGGCCGTGGACGTGAGCTTCCGCGATCCGGCGGCGCTGGCGGCCGCGCGCAACGTCCTCACCGACCAGTTCCAGGACCTGCAGGTGGCCGCGACCGCCGAGGGCGACACGACCCGGCTGGTCGCGACGATCAAGCCCGAGGCGGCCCGGCGCGTGCAGGACCAGGCGCTCAAGCAGAACATGGTCACGCTGCACAACCGGATCAACGAGCTCGGCGTCGCCGAGCCGGTGATCCAGCAGCAGGGCATCGACCGCATCGTGGTGCAGCTGCCCGGCGTGCAGGACACCTCGCGCGCCAAGGACATCCTGGGCCGCACGGCCACGCTGGAAGTCCGCATGGTGGACGAAAGCTCCGAGGGCCGCGCCGCCGAGGCGGGCAGCGGGCCGGTGCCTTTCGGCAGCGAGCGCTACCTCGATCGCGAAGGGCGTCCCGTCATCGTGCGCAAGCAGGTGGTGCTGACGGGCGAGAACCTGACCGATGCGCAGGCCGGCTTCGACAACCAGACGCAGGAGGCCGCCGTGCACCTGACGCTGGACGCCAAGGGCGCCCGGATCTTCCGGGACGTGACCCGCGAGAACGTCGGCAAGCGCATGGCCATCCTGCTGTTCGAGAAGGGCAAGGGCGAGGTCGTGACCGCGCCGGTGATCCGCAGCGAGATCGCCGGCGGCCGCGTCCAGATTTCCGGCCGCATGAGCACCGTGGAGGCGAACGACACCGCGCTGCTGCTGCGGGCCGGCTCGCTGGCCGCGCCCATGGAGATCATCGAGGAGATGACCATCGGCCCCACGCTGGGCGCCGAGAACATCGCCAAGGGCTTCAACAGCGTGGCCTGGGGCTTCGCCGCGATCTGCGCGTTCATGATCGTCTACTACATGCTGTTCGGCGTGTTCTCCAGCCTGGCGCTGGGGATCAACCTGCTGCTGCTGGTGGCGATCCTCTCGATGCTGCAGGCCACCCTGACGCTGCCCGGCATGGCCGCCATGGCGCTGGCGCTGGGCATGGCCATCGACTCCAACGTGCTGATCAACGAACGGGTGCGGGAGGAGCTGCGCAACGGCGCCTCGCCCCAGGCGGCCATCCATGCTGGCTATGACCGGGCCTGGGCGACCATCCTGGACTCGAACGTCACCACCCTGATCGCCGGCGTGGCCCTGCTCGCCTTCGGCTCCGGCCCGGTGCGGGGTTTCGCCGTGGTGCACTGCATCGGCATCCTGACGTCGATGTTCTCCGCGGTGTTCTTCTCGCGCGGCCTGGTGAACCTCTGGTACGGCCGGAAGAAGAAACTCAAGTCGGTGTCCATCGGAACGGTCTGGCGGCCGGACGCGGATGGCGCTATAACCAAGGCAGAGTGAGGAAAAGGGGCGTTTCCGGCCCGGCATCGCGCTGGGCGGAGGCAGGCTCCAAGAAGGAATCAGGCAGTGGAGTTTTTCAAGATTCGACGGGACATCCCGTTCATGGAGAACGCCCTGGTGTTCAACGTGATCTCCGTGCTCACGTTCGTCGCCGCGGTGTTTTTCCTCGTGACGCGGGGGCTCCACCTGTCGGTGGAGTTCACCGGTGGCACCGTGATGGAGGTGAGCTATTCGCAGCCCGCCGACGTCGAGGCGGTGCGCAAGACCGTCGCCGACCTCGGCTTCACGGACGTCCAGGTGCAGAACTTCGGCACCGCCCGCGACGTCCTGATCCGGCTGCCGGCGCAGAAAGGCGTCAGTTCCGCGCAACAGAGTGACCGCACCCTGGCGGCCCTGAAGGCAGCCGATCCCAAGGTCACCCTGCGCCGGACCGAATTCGTCGGGCCCCAGGTGGGCGAGGAGCTGGTCACCAACGGGCTGAAGGCGCTCGCCATGGTGGTGATCGGCATCATGATCTACCTCGCGGTGCGCTTCGAATGGAAGTTCGCCGTGGCGGCCATCATCGCCAACCTCCACGACGTCATCATCATCCTGGGCTTCTTCGCCTTCTTCCAGTGGGAGTTCTCGCTGGCGGTGCTGGCGGCGGTGCTCGCGGTGCTGGGGTATTCGGTGAACGAGTCGGTGGTCATCTTCGACCGGATCCGCGAGAACTTCCGCCGCTATCGCAAGCTGACGACGGTGCAGACCATCGACAACGCGATCACGTCCACCATCAGCCGGACGATCATCACGCACGGGTCGACGCAGATCATGGTGCTGTCCATGCTGCTGTTCGGCGGTGCGACGCTCCATTACTTCGCCATGGCGCTGACGATCGGCATCCTGTTCGGCATCTACTCCTCGGTGTTCGTCGCGGCGGCCATCGCCATGTGGCTGGGCATCAAGCGCGAGGACCTGGTGAAGGTCCAGGCCAAGCGCGAAGGCGACGGCAACGACCCCAACGCCGGCGCGACCGTCTGAGGCCGTAACGCATGTCTTCCACGCTCACCCCTGCCTCGACGCCCCTGGCGCGGCAGGCGCGTGAGCGGTTCGTCGCCCACATGCAGGGGGTGCTGCCGGTGCTGGTGGAGTCCATCCGCTCGGCCCTGGCCGAACAGATGAACACCGCCCAGAGCAGCCGGGCGATGCAGCAGAAGCGCGACCAGCTCGTCGAGTTCGAACGTGCCTGCTCGGGCTGGGTGGATTCGGCGGCCCGCGCCTGGCGGCGTGCCGTGGTGCCGCCCACCGCCACCGGCCGCGTGCGCATGCAGCTCGCCAGCCTGGAGCTGATCGGCGATGACGTGGTGGAGAACAAGATCCTTTCCTCCCGGCTGGCCATGGCGGTGCAGGAGAAGGCGGTCTGGGACCTGAACGACCTGAAGCTGCGGATCACGCACCTGGAAGGCGGCGAGGAGCTCAACACCGAGGACGTGCTGCGGCCCGAGGCCCTGGCGCAGATGCTGGTGGAGCAGTGGAGCGC
>JAJNBO010000165.1 GCA_021156245.1 Ramlibacter sp.
GCGCGGTGGCGCCGCCGGTGACGCTCCAGCGCGCGGAGTTCGCCACGTAGCTCATGCCCGCCGGGATCGCGTCCGTGATCGCCACGGCCGTCGCGTTGCTGTTACCCGTGTTGGTGTAGGTCAGCGTGTACGTGTAGGGGCCGGAGCCGGGCGCGCCCGAAGATGCGCTGATCGCCTTGGTCAGGGTCACCACGGCGTTGCTGGTCACGTTGGTCGTGTCCGTGTTGCTCGCCGCCTTGGTGATGTCCCCGGTGCTGGTGGCCGTGACCGTCAGCGTGTTCGCGGCGGGCGGGGTGGCCGTCGTGGGCACCGTGCCCTGCACGATGAAGATGCCGGTGAGGGCGACCCCGGTGGCGTTGACGGCGCTCAAGGTGAACGCGTCGGTGCCGTTTCCGGTGTTGGTCAACGTGTGCGGGAAGTACACCACGCTGCCCGGTGTCGCGCTCTGTGTGCCGTTGGCCGACAGCGTGAGGCTGTAGACCTGCGTGACGGTGGTCTGCACCAGGTTCGAGGTGACGGTCCGCGCCACGCCGGATCCGTCCGAGTAGCTGGCGGAGGCCTGGTTGCTGATGGAGGTGCCGGCGGGCGGCGGCGCGGCATGCGCGGGCGCGACGGCGAGTGCGAGCAGCAACGCCACGAGCAAGCCCGTGACGAAGCGGCCCAGGGTCAGCCACGCCGGCAGGTGCCGCGGGCTCGTGAAGGCGATGTTCATGGAAGTTTCTCTTCTTGCTTGCGCGTTGTTGTTCAGGGCTTGGCGGCCGCGGTGGTGGCGGCGACCGAGTCGATGCGGACGCGCAGCTTGACCACGGCGTCGGTGCCGGCGGCGAGCGTTCCCAGCTCCCAGCGGACGTATCGGTATTCGGACAGGGGCACCGGCTCCTGGCGGCTCGTGCCGTCGGCCAGGCGGACGGTGCGCATCAGCGGCAGCGCGGCAAAGGTCGCGCCGTCCGTGGAGGCCTTCGCAGCCTCGGGGAGCGCACTGCCGGCGACGAACGTGGTTCCAGCCGGGACCGGGATGGTGGCGACGAGCTTGTCGACGCCGTTGCGGCCCTCGTTGCGGTAGGTGCCGCTGTATTCGACGAGGTCGCCCGGCTTGCCGGAGTCGGCGGAGTTCAGCACCACCTTGCCGGAGACGGTCTCGACGCGCTTGGCGGCAAGGGTCGACGTCACCGACGGGGACTGGGCGTAACCGGCTGGTGCCAGGATCGCTCCGGCAACGAGCAGGCAAGAGGTCAACAAGGCTTTGCGCATCGGGCTACTCTCGGGTTCGGGGGCCATGGGCGACGCGACGCGCCGCCTTTCGCCGTGGCTTGTCCTAATACGGACGACCAACGGCCGAGCAGAATGTAACTATATATATCTGCAGGTAACCAGGAGCCGTAAGGGATCCCTAAGCCACGGGCTTAAGGTCGGCGCGAACGGTCATGTTTGGCGGACGAAGGGAAAACTCCGCGAAATAAGGCAAGTTGCGCGAGTGCAACAGCCCCGGCGCCGACGCCGCTTACGATCCCCGTCGAGGAGACTTGTCTTGCCAGTGATCACCAACATCGAGGACCTGCGCGTCCTCGCCAAGCGGCGCGTGCCGCGCATGTTCTACGACTACGCGGACTCCGGTTCGTGGACCGAGAGCACCTACCGCGCGAACGAGGCCGACTTCAACCGCATCCTGTTGCGCCAGCGCGTGGCCGTGAACATGGAGGGCCGCAGCCTGCGCACGAGCATGGTCGGCCAGGACGTCGCCATGCCTGTCGCCATCGCGCCGACCGGACTCACGGGCATGCAGCATGCGGACGGCGAGATCCTCGCCGCGCGGGCGGCGAAGAAGATGGGCATCCCCTTCACGCTGTCCACGATGAGCATCTGCTCGATCGAGGACGTGGCCGAGGGCACGGGCCGGCATCCCTTCTGGTTCCAGCTGTACGTGATGCGCGACCGTGGGTTCATCGAGAGCCTGATCGATCGCGCCAAGGCGGCGAACTGCTCCGCGCTGGTGGTCACCCTGGACCTGCAGATCCTCGGCCAGCGCCACAAGGACCTGAAGAACGGGCTGTCCGCACCGCCCAAGCCCACGCTGGCCAACCTGCTGAACCTGGCCACCAAGCCGCGCTGGTGCCTCGGCATGCTGGGCACGCAGCGCCGCCAGTTCGGCAACATCGTGGGCCACGTCAAGGGCGTGGAGAACATGGGCTCGCTGTCCGAATGGACGGCCAAGCAGTTCGACCCGCGCCTGTCGTGGGCCGACGTCGAATGGATCAAGAAGCGCTGGGGCGGCAAGCTGATCCTGAAGGGCGTGCAGGACGTCGAAGACGCACGCCTGGCGGCGGACTCCGGCGCGGACGCGGTCATCGTGTCCAACCACGGCGGCCGCCAGCTCGATGGCGCGCCCTCCTCCATCTCCGCCCTGCCCGACATCGTCGAGGCGGTCGGGCACCGGCTGGAAGTGCACATGGACGGCGGCATCCGCTCCGGCCAGCACGTGCTCAAGGCCATCGCGCTCGGCGCGAAGGGAACCTACATCGGGCGCGCGATGCTGTACGGACTGGGCGCGATGGGCCAGGAGGGCGTCGAGCGCGCGCTGGAAATCATCCGCAACGAGCTGGACCTCTCCATGGCGTTCTGCGGCCGCACGGACATCCGCGACGTGGACAAGAGCATCCTGCTGCCCGGGAGCTACTGAGCGCGGCGGCACAATCGCCGGGTGAGCCCGCAACGCCGCATCGCCCACCTCGACATGGACGCGTTCTTCGCGTCCGTCGAACTCCTGCGCTACCCGCAGCTGAAGGGCTTGCCCGTGGTGATCGGCGGGGGCCGCCGCAAGGTCGACGACCTCCTGTTGCAACGCCATGCAGGGCGCGAGTTGCGGCACATTCCGATCGAAGAGTTCCCGCTGCTGAAGGACTACGTCGGCCGCGGCGTCATCACCACCGCGACGTATCCGGCACGCCAGTTCGGCGTCGGCTCGGCCATGGGCATGATGAAGGCGGCCCGGCTGTGCCCGCAGGCGATCGTGCTGCCCGTGGATTTCGATGAAGTCCGGCGCTTCTCCCGCAGCTTCAAGAGCATCATCCGGGACATCGCTCCCGTGGTGGAGGACCGCGGCATCGACGAGGTCTACATCGACTTCACCGAGGTGCCGGGCGGCCAGCGCGAAGGCGGACGGGTGCTGGCCCGCCTGATCCAGAAGGCGATCGTCGACGCGACGGGACTCACCTGCTCCATCGGGGTCGCCCCGAACAAGCTGATCGCCAAGATGGCGAGCGAATTCCAGAAGCCGAACGGGATCTCGATCGTCTGGCCGGAAGACGTGCAGACGAAGATCTGGCCGCTGGCCGTGCGCAAGATCAACGGCATCGGCCCGAAGTCCGAAGCCAAGCTGCACAAATTGCACCTGCACACCATCGGCGACATCGCCGCGCAGTCGCGCGACTGGCTGGTGGACAACTTCGGGCAGGCCTACGGCGCCTGGATGCACGACGCTGCCTGGGGCCGCGACGACCGCCCCGTGGTGACGGAAAGCGAGCCGGTCTCCATGAGCCGGGAAACCACCTTCGACCGCGACCTGCACGCGGTGCGGGACCGCGCGGAACTCGGCGAGATCTTCACCGACCTGTGCACGCGCGTGGCCGAGGACCTGCGGCGCAAGGGCTACGTCGGCAAGACCATCGGCATCAAGCTGCGCTACGACGACTTCCGCATCGCGACGCGCGACCAGACGGTCGACGACTACACGGACGATGCCGCGACCATCCGCAAGACGGCGGGCCAGTGCCTCAAACGTGTCGACCTGTCACGGCGCCTGCGCCTGCTCGGCGTGCGGGTGGGCAAGCTCGCCAAGGCGGACGCGATCCCGGCGCCCACCGCTGCCGTGTCTCCGCCGCCCCACGTCGCGGAGTTCACGCCGGACCTGTTCCAGCCACCCGGCGTTTTGGCTGACAGCACCGTGCGTACGAAGACCGATTGACCTCTCTGACGCGGAACTTACAGTGTCCGCAGGCCTCCCGATCGGGAGGCAGACGGAGCAGACCATGGACCTGGACGCACTGCAGCGCATCAAGAAGTGGCACGTCGCCCACCAGAAAGACCACCCCGTCGAGTACCACGCCTGGGACGCGATGCTGATGCTCTGGGTGATGGGATGGGTCGGCTGGCTGCCGGCCTTCACCTTCGGCGCCTGGTGGGCGGTCCCCATGCTGGCGACTGCGATGTCGGCACCGACGCTCTACGTCGCTTGGCGAGTCAAGGCCCATCGCGCGCAGCGGCTGCGCTGCGACTGGCTCGCGCTGCGCTGACCTGCGGCTACTGCCTGGCCGTGCGCACGTTGGGCGGCAGGGCCATGGGATGGCTGGTGCGCAGGGGGTTGATGTCCAGCCCGCCACGGCGCGTGTAGCGCGCGTACACCGCCAGCTTGGACGGCTTGCAGCGCCGCCAGATGTCCATGAACACCCGTTCCACGCATTGCTCGTGGAATTCGTTGTGGTTGCGAAAGCTCACCAGGTAGCGCAGCAGCCCGCCCTGGTCGATCTGCGGTCCGGTGTACCGGACCTGCACGCTGCCCCAATCCGGCTGCCCGGTCACGAGGCAGTTGCTTTTCAGCAGGTTGCTGGTGAGCGTTTCCTCGACCGGCTGCTCGCCCTGCGCGGCCCACAACAGTTCCGGCGCCGGCGTGTACTCGGTGCATTCGATGTCGAGGCGGTCCAGGCTCAGGCCGTCGAGTTCGTGGACGGGCTCGCGGTCGAATGCGTCGGGAAGCAGCAGGCGCACGCCGACCGTCCCCAAGGCGGGAGCGCCGCGCCAGACGGCCTCGCTCAGGTCCGTGCGGAGGCGTTCCCGCACCTGGTCGACGCTGTCGAACGGCTCGCTGTTGAAGCTGCCCAGGTAGAGCTTGAGGGATTTGCTCTCGATGATGTTCGGCGTTTCGCAGGGAATGGTGAAGTGGCCGATCGCGAGCTGCGGCTTGCCGCGCCGGTTGAGCCAGCTCAGCTCGAACGCCGTCCACAGGTCCGCGCCGAAAAAAGGCAGCGCGCCGGCCAGGCCGAGCTCCTCGCGCTTGGGGGCGCGGGCGATCGGATAGAGGAGGCTGGCGTCGTAGCGGTCCGCGTAGGCGACCGGCTTGCCCAGCTGGGACTGCTCGGGGGAATTCATCGCCGCTATTCGAAGCGCCGCTCGCGCATCCACTTGGTCGCGATCCACTTCTCCCCCGCCAGCACCGGGGAGCCGCCATGCAGCGTCCGCGTGGTCGGGTGCGGCCGCTCGTAGCTGAAGAACACCGCGTTGCCGCGCTTGGGCGCGACCTCGAGGTGCACGTCGGGAAAGACGGTGCCGCCGCCCTTGGCCGGTTCCGCCAGGTACATGACGATGGTGCCGACCCGCTGGCCGCCGCGCTTGAGGATGGTGGGCGTGCCGGGCTCGGCCGGGTCGAAATAGTCGTAGTGCGGCTTGTACTCCGCGCCGGGGCCGTACTGCAGGATCTGCAGGCCTTCGCCGTTCTCCTCCGGCCAGTTCACCAGCACGGCGAGCCGCCGCTCGATGCGCCGCACGAGTTCGGTCTCGCCCCGCTGGAAGAACATCCCGTTGCTGGTGCGGTCGGCGTTCACCTCCTCGCCGCCGGTCTTGGTCGCCACGGTGAGCGACCGCGCCAGCCGCGGCCGGGCCAGCGCGATCAGCTGTTCGCATTCCTCGTCGGAGAGCACGCCGCCGAACACCACGACGCGCGGGTCGGCCATGGTCTGCAGCACGGCCACGCGGCGGTCGCCGGTGTCGATGTAGAGGGGGGACTCGTCCAGCTCCGGCTCGGGCACCGTCACGGCGGGCGGCAGGCCGTTCGCCAGCGCCTGGCTCTCCAGGTGGCCGCGCAGCGTCGCTTCCATCGCCTCGACGGCGACATCCTCGTTCCAGCCGGAGGCCAGCATGGCCTTGAGCACTGACTCGGCGCTGTGCCCGGCCTGGGCCTGCTCGACGATCCACTGCCGCAGTTGCGGCGTCACCTGCTGCTTCGTGCCTGTCGTAGTCATGGTTCCATCCTTCGCCTGAACACCAGCCGGTCGGGCTGGGATGCGGCGGCGTCGAAAGCGTAGCCCTCCAGGTCGAACGCTTCGAGCCTGCGCGGCGTTTCCACCCGCTTCATGATGGCATACCGCGCCATCAGCCCGCGCGCCTTCTTGGCGGAAAAACTCACGATCTTCCAGCCCCCGGGCTTCCATTCCTCGAAGACGCAGTCGATCACCCGGGCCTTGAGCGCCCCGAGTTCGACCGCCTTGAAGTATTCCTGCGACGCGAGGTTCACGACCACCGGCGTCTTGTCGGCCGCCAGGGTCGCGTTCAGGTCCTCGGCGATGCGGCTGCCCCAGTAGCGGTACAGGTTGGACTTGCCGCCGATCTTCAGGGCCGTGCCCATCTCCAGCCGGTAGG
>JAJNBO010000166.1 GCA_021156245.1 Ramlibacter sp.
CTTCGCCGTCCTTTTCGGCTATGTCACCACCAAGAAGGCCGGCACGCCCTTCGCGATGATCACGCTGGGCATCGGCGAGCTGGTCTGGGCCTCGGCGCTGATGTTCCCCGAATTCTTCGGCGGCGAGGGAGGCATCTCGGGCAACCGCGTCACCGGCTCCAAGCCCATGGGCATCACCTTCGGGCCGCAGATCCAGCTGTATTACCTGATCGCGATCTACACGTTCGCGTGCACCGCGTTGATGTTCGCCTTCACGCGCACGCCGCTCGGCCGGATGATCAACGCGGTGCGCGACAACCCCGAGCGGGTCGAATTCGTCGGCTACGACACGCAGACCGTCCGCTACATCGTCTTCATCATTTCCGCCTTCTTCGCCGGCATCTCGGGCGGTCTGGCGGCGCTGAATTTCGAGATCGTCACGTCCGAGGTGGTCAGCGGGCCCCGCTCGGGCGCGTACCTGCTGTTCACGTTCCTCGGCGGGGCCACGTTCTTCTTCGGGCCGATCCTGGGCGGGATCCTGATGGTGCTGGCCTTCGTGCTGCTGTCGGAGTTCACCAAGGCCTGGTTGCTGTACCTGGGCCTGGTGTTCCTGTTCATGGTGATGTACGCCCCCGGCGGATTCGCCAGCCTGATCATGATGAACCTGCGCGTGGCGGCGTTCGGGCGGCTGAAGGAGCTGTGGGTCAGCTACCTCGCGCTCGCGTTGACCGCATTGGTCGCGCTGCTCGGAGCCGCCGCCATGATCGAGATGGTGTACCACCTGCAGCTCAATGCGGCCCTGGGCCCGGAGCTGCGCTTCCTGGGCGCCAGCCTGAACGCGAAGGGCCTCGACAGCTGGTTCGGCGCAGGGTTCGTCATGCTCACGGGCATCGGCCTGTTCGAGGTCGCCCGCCGCCACTTCGTGCGCCAGTGGGGCGAGATCCAGGAATTCATCGAGAAAGAAATGAAGCGGAGGGAGACGCTTTGACGGCGGCCTTGGAACTGAGAGACCTGCGGAAAAGCTTCGGCAAGACCGAGATCATCCGCGGCTGCACGCTCGCCGTGCAGCAAGGCGAACGCGTGGCGGTGATCGGCCCCAACGGCGCCGGCAAGTCCACGCTGTTCAACCTCATCAGCGGGCGCTTCGCCCCCACCAGCGGCGAGGTGCTGCTCAATGGCCATCGCATCGACGGCAAGAAGCCCTTCGAGATCAACCGCCTCGGCCTGTCGCGCAGTTTCCAGATCACCAACATCTTTCCCAAGCTGTCGGTGTTCGAGAACCTGCGGTGCGGCGTGCTCTGGAGCCTGGGCTACAAGTACACCTTCCTGAAGTTCCTGGCGGACCTTGACGACGCCAACGAGCGCGCGGAGCAGCTGCTGGAAATGATCCACCTGCACAAGAAGCGCGACGTGCTCGCGATGAACCTCACGTACGCGGAACAGCGCGCACTGGAGGTCGGCATCACCATCGCCGGCGGCGCCAACGTGATCCTGCTCGACGAGCCTACCGCCGGCATGAGCCGGATCGAAACGCGCCGCTTCATCGAGCTGATCAAGGAAGTGACCGTCGGCAAGACCCTGCTCACGGTCGAGCACGACATGAGCGTGGTCTTCGGGCTGGCCGACAAGATCGCGGTGGTCGTCTACGGCGAGATCATTGCCTACGACACGCCCGAGAACGTGCGGGCCAACCAGCGCGTGCAAGAGGCGTACCTCGGCACCTCGCAGGAGGCGCACTGATGCTCAGCGTGAACAACCTCCACGCCTTCTACGGCAAGAGCCACGTGCTGCACGGCGTGCAGTTCGACGTGGGGCAGGGCGAGATCGTCGGCCTGCTGGGACGCAACGGCTCCGGCCGTTCGACCACTGCCAAGGCCATCATGGGCATGGTCGACGCCACCGGCGAGGTCCTCTGGAAAGGCGACCGCATCGAAGGCCGCAAGCCGTACGAGATCGCCCACCTGGGCATCGGCTATGTGCCTGAGAACCGCGACATCTTCCCGAAACTCACGGTGCACCAGAACCTGATGCTCGGCCAGAAGAGCGCCAAGCAAAAGGGCCGCTGGAGCTTCGACGACATGTACGAGATGTTCCCGCGGCTGAAGGAACGCCAGCACACCGAGGCAGGCGTCCTCTCCGGCGGCGAGCAGCAGATGCTGACCTTGTGCCGCACGTTGATGGGCGACCCCGAGCTCATCATCATCGACGAGCCGACCGAAGGCCTCGCGCCGAAGATTGTCGAGCTGGTCGGCGAATACCTCAAGACGCTCAAGGCACGCGGCGTCTCCGTGCTGCTGATCGAGCAGAAGCTCACCATCGCCATGGCGATCTCCGATCGTGCCCTCGTCATGGGGCACGGCAGCATCGTGTTCCAGGGCACGCCGGACACGCTGCGCGCCGACGCGTATATTCGCAAGGAGTGGCTGGAGGTATAAACCTCCAGCGCCATGTCCCGTTGTGGACATGGCATCGTTGCACCGCAACAAGGCCCCCCTACAATCGCAAAAAAGAACGACCGTTCTTTTCCCCTGTTTTCTCCCCCGCATGGAGCATTCCGCATGACCGCTGAATACAAGGTGCACGGCGACGTCGCCGTGATCACGATGAACAACCCGCCGGTCAACGGCCTCGGCTACGCGACGCGCACCGCGATCGCGCAAGGCATCGACCAGGCCAACGCGGACGGGGCCGTGAAGGCCATCGTCATCACGGGCGCCGGCAAGGCGTTCTCCGGCGGCGCGGACATCAAGGAATTCGGGTCACCCAAGGCCACGGCCGAGCCGAACCTGCTGTCGGTGATCCTGGCGTGCGAGAACTCCAGCAAGCCCATCGTGGCCGCCATCCACTCCGTCGCCATGGGCGGCGGCCTCGAGCTCGCGCTCGGCTGCCACTACCGCATCGCGGCCCCGGGCGCCAACATCGCGCTGCCCGAGGTGAAGCTGGGCCTGATCCCCGGCGCCGGCGGCACGCAGCGGCTGCCGCGCGTGCTGGGCGTGGAGCCGGCGCTGAACATGATCGTCAGCGGCGAGCCGGTCAAGAGCGAGATGCTCGCGCAGCTGCCCGGCCAGAAGCTGTTCGACAAGATGGCGTCGTCCGCCGAAGCGCTGCAGGAAGAGGCCCTGGCTTTCGCCCGCTCCGTGGCCGCCGCGCGTCCGCTGCCGCTGGTGCGCAACATGCCCAGCAAGCACCCGATGGGCGACGCGTACTTCCAGTTCGCCCGCAACATGGTCAAGGGCATGGCGAAGAACTTCCCGGCGCCCGCCAAGTGCGTGGACGCCGTCGAAGCGTCGACCAAGAAGAAGTTCGACGACGGCATGACCTACGAGCGCGAGATCTTCACCGCGCTGATGTTCACGCCGGAATCGCGCGCGCTGCGCCACCTGTTCATGGCCGAGCGCGCTGCCTCCAAGATCGCCGACGTGCCGGACGACACGCCCAAGCGCGAGATCAAGTCGGTGGCCGTCATCGGCGCCGGCACCATGGGCGGCGGCATCTCCATGAACTTCCTGAACGCCGGCATCCCGGTGACCATCCTCGAGATGAAGCAGGAAGCGCTGGACCGCGGCATCGCCACGATCCGCAAGAACTACGAAGGCCAGGTCAAGAAGGGCAAGCTCAAGCAGGACAAGTACGACCAGCGCATGGGCCTGCTGAAGACCACGCTGTCCTACGAGGACATCGGCCAGGCCGACCTGGTGATCGAGGCCGTGTTCGAGGAGATGGGCGTCAAGCAGAAGGTCTTCGAGACGCTCGACGGCGTGATGAAGAAGGGCGCCATCCTCGCGTCGAACACCTCCACGCTGGACCTGGACAAGATCGCCAGCTTCACCAAGCGGCCGGAAGATGTCGTCGGCCTGCACTTCTTCAGCCCGGCCAACGTGATGAAGCTGCTGGAAGTGGTGCGCGGCAAGAAGACCGGCAAGGACGTGCTGGCCACGGTGATGTCGCTGGCCAAGACGATCAAGAAGACGGCGGTCGTCTCCGGCGTCACCGACGGCTTCATCGGCAACCGCATGATCGAGCAGTACAGCCGCCAGGCGGGCTTCCTGCTGGACGAAGGGGCCACGCCGCAGCAGGTGGACCGTGCCATCGAGAAGTTCGGCTTCGCGATGGGCCCGTTCCGCATGGGGGACCTGGCCGGCAACGACATCGGCTGGGCGATCCGCAAGCGCCGCGCGCAGGAGCGGCCGAACATGCTGTACAGCCGCACCGCGGACAAGCTGTGCGAGCTGGGCCGCTTCGGCCAGAAGACCGGCGCCGGCTGGTACGACTACCAGGCGGGCAAGCGCGACGCGATCCCGTCCAGGCTGGTGGAAGACATGATCGTCGAGCACCGCAAGTCCCTTGGCATCGAGCCGCGCAAGATCTCCGACGAGGAGATCGTGCAGCGCCTGGTGTTCGCGCTGGTCAACGAAGGCGCGCGGATCGTGGAAGAGGGCATCGCGGCCCGCGCGAGCGACATCGACATGGTCTACATCACGGGCTACGGCTTCCCGATCCACCGTGGCGGCCCGATGCTGTACGCCGACCAGGTCGGCCTGTTCAACGTGGTGCAGGCGATGAAGCGTTTCCAGGCGAACCCGCGCGACGACGCGAAGTTCTGGGAGCCGGCGCCGCTGCTGCTGAAGCTGGCCAGCGAAGGAAAGACGTTCAGCTGATGTCCGCCATCCCCGCGAAGGCGGGGACCCAGGGCTCCCCTGCATGATCAAGCGCCTCCTTCTCGTTCTCGCAGCCTTCGTGGCCGTGCTGGTGGCGGCCGTCGCCATCAACACCGCGCGCCAGGGCTCGCGCCAAGTGCAGGTCGCACCAGCTCCCGCGCTCGCGCTGGACGCGAACGCGGTGGCCGACAAGCTCGCGGGCGCGATCCGCTTCCAGACCATCCCGAGCCAGGACGACCCCGCGTACAACGCGGGCGAATTCCGCAAGCTGCACGCTTTCCTGGAACAGCGCTTTCCGCTGGTCCACGCAAAGCTGAAGCGGGAATTCATCGGAGACCTGAGCCTGCTGTACACGTGGCAGGGCACGGACGCCGGCGCCAAGCCCGTGATGCTCATGGCCCACCACGACGTGGCGCCCATCGCGCCCGGCACCGAGGGCAAGTGGGACGTCCCGCCGTTCTCCGGCCAGGTGAAGGACGGCTACGTCTGGGGCCGCGGCGCCTGGGACGACAAAGGCAACCTGGTGGCGCAGCTCGAGGCCGCGGAAATGCTGCTGGCCTCCGGTTTCCAGCCTCGCCAGACGGTCTACATCTTCTCGGGCGCCGACGAGGAAGTCTCCGGGCAACGCGGAGCGAAGCAGGCCGTCAAGCTGCTGCAGGAGCGCAAGGTGCGCCTGGACTTCGTCATCGACGAGGGCCTGGTGCTCACCGAAGGCGTGATCCCCGGCGTGGCCGCGCCTGCCGCCCTCATCGGGGTGGCGGAAAAGGGCTACACCTCCATCCAGCTGAAGGTGACCGCGCCGCCGGGCCATTCGTCGATGCCGCCGCCCGCGGGCACCACGGCGGTGGGCCAGATGGCCGTCGCCCTCAAGCGGCTGCAGGACGAGCAGTTCCCCGCCGAACTCAAGGGCGTGGCCCGCGACCTGTTCGGCACGCTGGCGCCGGAGATGAAAGGCCTGCAGCGCGTCGCGCTGTCGAACCTCTGGCTGTTCGGCCCGCTCGTGGAAGGCCAGCTCGCCAAGGGTGCGAGCACCAACGCGATGATGCGCACGACCACGGCGCTGACCATCGTCAACGCCGGCAACAAGGAGAACGTGATCCCCGGCGTCGCCGAGGCCACGGTCAACTTCCGCATCCTGCCCGGCGATACGCGCGCCAGCGTGATGCAGCACGTGCGCAGCAAGGTCGGCCCGAACTTCGAACTGAAGGAGTGGCCGGGCTCGGTCGACCCGACGCCGGTCACCTCCACGGATTCCGCGGCGTACCGCCAGCTGGAACGCACGCTGCGCTCGCTGTTCCCCGAGGCCATCGTCGCGCCGGCGCTGTACATCGCCGGGTCCGACTCCCAGCACTTCGTGCCGATCGCCGACAACATCTTCCGTTTCTCGCCGGTGCGCGCGAAGCCCGAGGACCTGCCGCGCCTGCACGGAACCAACGAACGCATCGCCGTGGCGAACCTCGGCGAGCTCGTCCGCTTCTACCACCAGCTGCTGCGCAATCTCAACGCGCCGGCTCCCTGAACACGAACCTCCCTGAAAGGCAATCCACCATGACCAACGCCGTCATCGTCTCCACCGCCCGCACGCCCCTGACCAAGAGCTGGAAGGGCGCGTTCAACATGACGCACGGCGGCCACGCCGTGCGCGAGGCCGTCAAGCGCGCCGGGGTCGCGCCCGACGCGATCGAGGACGTCCTGATGGGCTGCGCCAACCCGGAAGGCGCGACCGGCGCCAACATCGCGCGCCAGATCGCGCTGATGGCGGACCTGCCGATCACGGTGTCCGGCGCGACGGTGAACCGCTTCTGCTCCTCCGGCCTGCAGACGATCGCGATGGCCGCGCAGCGCATCATCGCGGGCGAGGGCGACGTCTACGTGGCGGGTGGCGTGGAGAGCATCTCCTGCGTGCAACAGGAGATGAACCAGCACATGCTGCGCGACATGAACCTGGACAAGAAGAAGCCCGAGATCTACTGGTCCATGCTGCAGACGGCGGAACAGGTCGCCAAGCGCTACAACATCAGCCGTGAAGCGATGGACGAATACGGCGCGCGCAGCCAGCAGCGCGCCTGCGCCGCGCAGGCGGAGGGCAAGTTCAATGACGAGATCGCTGCCATCACGGTGAAGGCGGGCGTCGCCGACGCGGTCATGGGCCTGGTCACCAAGGAAGTGACCGTCAGCAAGGACGAAGGCCTGCGCGAAGGCACCACCAAGGAGGGCATCAGCGGCATCAAGCCGGCGCTGCCCGGCGGCGTCATCACGGCGGGCAATGCCAGCCAGTTCTCCGACGGCGCCGGCGCCTGCGTGGTGGTGAGCGAGGAGTACGCGAGCAAGAACAACCTGAAGCCGATGGGC
>JAJNBO010000167.1 GCA_021156245.1 Ramlibacter sp.
CATCGTCCTCGGCGGCGGCTGCTTCTGGTGCACCGAGGCGGTGTACAAGGAAGTGCGCGGCGTCACCGACGTCGAGTCCGGCTACAGCAACGGCGAAACGCAGCAGCCGACGTACGAACAGGTGTGCACCGGCCGCACGGGGCACAACGAGGTCGTGAAGCTGACCTACGACCCTACGCAGGTGAGCACGCGGCAGCTGCTGGAGATCTTCTTCGTGGTGCACGACCCGACCCAACTCAACCGGCAGGGCAACGACGTCGGCACGCAGTACCGCAGCGGCATCTACTACACCACGCCGGAACAGAAGGAAGTGGCCGAGGAGATGCTGCGCGCGATCGACCGCGAGAAGCTGTTCGGCCGTCCCCTCGTGACCGAGGTGCAACCGCTGGCGAACTATTCGACGGCGGAGGAATACCACCAGGACTTCTTCGAGAAGAATCCCACGCAGGGCTATTGCCTCGCCGTCGCGGCGCCCAAGGTCGCCAAGTTCCGCAAGACCTTCACCGAGCTCACGCGGCGTTGATCCGTAGGGGGCTCGCCCTGGCGGGGAGCCTCAGGGCGCCAGCCGCTCGCGCACCCATGCGCCGGCGTCGCGGCGGTAGCGCAGGCGGTCGTGCAGCCGGCTCTTGCGGCCTTGCCAGAACTGCCACTGCTCCGGCACCAGCCGGTAGCCGCCCCAGTGCGGCGGCCGCGGTGGCTGCAGCAGGAATTGCGCGCTGTATCTGGCGGCGTTGGCGACCAGCACGCTGCGGCCGGGGATCACCTGGCTTTGCGGGCTGGCCCAGGCGCCGATGCGCGAATCGAGCGGGCGGCTGGCGTAGTAGGCATCGCTTTCCTGCGCGCTGACTTTCTCGACGCGGCCTTCGATGCGCACCACGCGTTCCAGCTCCACCCAGTGGAACTGCAGCGCCGCATACGGGTTGCCCGCGAGCTCCTGGCCCTTGCGGCTTTCGTAGTTGGTGTACCAGGCGATGCCGCGCTCATCGTAGCCTTTCACCAGCACGATGCGCGTGCTGGGGCGCAGGTCGCTGCCGACGGTGGCCAGCGTCATCGCGTTCGGCTCGGGGATCTGCGCGGCGATGGCTTCCGTCAGCCATTGGTCGAACTGCTTCAGCGGGTCGGCGTGGGACGCGTCCTCGCTCAGTTCGGCGCGCTCGTAGCTTTTGCGCAGGTCGGCGATCTGCCCGGAGGTGCTCATGCGCCGATTCTCGCACCGGCCGGGACTGTGGCAATCTCGCGTCCATGCAAGCCCCCGTCGTCCTGGTCCTGGCTTCCGGCCGCGGCGAGCGCTTCATCGCCTCGGGTGGCGGCGGCTCCAAGTTGCAGGCGCTGCTGGCGGGCAAGCCGGTGCTGGAGCACACGCTGGCGGCAGTGCGTGCGAGCGGGCTGCCTTTCCACGTCGAGGACGCCGGCCACCCCGGCATGGGCGATTCCATCGCTGCGGGCGTACGGGCGACGGCGAATGCGAGCGGCTGGCTGGTGTTGCCGGGCGACCTGCCCTTGATCGCTCCATCCTCGTTGCTCGCCGTCGCCGAGGCGCTGGCGCATCACTCGCTGGTCGTGCCGATGCATTCGGGCACGCGGGGCCATCCGGTGGGCTTCTCTGCGGTACACGGCCCAGCCCTGCAGGCGTTGAGCGGGGCGGAGGGCGCAGCAGTGATCGTTCGCTCGTCGACACCCATGCGCATCGACCTCGATGATGTCGGGATCGTCACGGACATCGACACAATGGAAGATCTCGCGGGGGCGGAGAGGATGCTCGCGCTGCGGTAAACGCGGGAGCGGACAGCCGGACGCAAAGGGCGCAAAGGTTGCGCAAAGGGCGCAAAAGAACATCCGGAGAAGAGTGGAAGTCCTTTTGCGAACCTTGGCTGTTTCTTTTGCGTCCTTTGCGTCCGGCTGTCCGCTCCCGTCTTACTCGATCGAATGCCGCTGTATCAACCGCAGCAGCTTCTCCAGATTGCGATCCCGGATGTCATGCCGCCGCAGCTCCTCCAGCGTGCGGTGCGCATAGTCGAAGGTCGTGCCGTAGATCCCCGTCGCCAGCGCGAAGATCGCGCGGTATTCCTCTTCGCTCAGCTCACCGGTATGGCTCGGGCTCTTGCGGGACAGCGTGAACGCCAGTGCCCGCACCGGGCCATCGGGCGTCTGCGCATGCAGCCAGCGTGGGTCGTACACGGCCGTCGACATCTCGCGGGACCACAGCTTCGTGAGGGTGTCCGCTCCGTGCTCGCGCGCGATGCGGAAGACCATGCCCCTGCAGCAGCCGCCGGAGAGCAGGCCGAACACCAGGCCCGGCCGTTCCGGCGTGCCGCGGTTGATGCGGCTCCACATCTTCAGCGCGCGGTGCCAGCCATGCACCAGCGCCGGCCGGCGCTCCGCGAAGTCGAAATCCGGCCGCCAGATCAGCGAACCGTAGCCGAAGACCCAGAGGTCCTCCTGCCCGCCCCATTCGGACAAGGCCTTCTCCAGCATCGGGGCCGGATCGCGGTACGGCTTCAGCACTTCGTTCACGGCGGCAACTCTAGCGGAACGCGCCGGCCGGCCGGGCGGTAACCTGTTCGTAACCGCGTACGAGCCACAACGCGCGCATCGCGGGGTACGATGGGCGTAACCCAGTTACAGCCTCGTCCATGAAACTGCATCCCGTGCTGGAGGCGGTGACCCAGCGCATCCGTGAACGCAGCGGGCCCACCCGCTCCACCTACCTCTCCCGTATCGCCGCGGCAGCCAGCCGCGACCGCGGCTCGGACCGCATGGGCTGCGCCAACGTCGCGCATGCCTTCGCCGCGCTGCCCGCCAGCGACAAGTTCAAGGTGGTCGCCGAGCGCGCGCCGAACATCGCCATCGTCAACTCGTACAACGACATGCTGTCCGCGCACGCGCCCTACGGCGCGTTTCCGCAGATCATCAAGGACGAGGCCCGCAAGCACGGCGCCACCGCGCAGGTGGCGGCCGGCGTGCCCGCCATGTGCGACGGGGTGACGCAGGGCACGGCGGGCATGGAGCTCAGCCTGTTTTCGCGCGACACCATCGCGATGGCGACGGCGGTCGGCCTCAGCCACGACGTGTTCGATGCCGCCCTCATGCTCGGCATCTGCGACAAGATCGTTCCGGGCCTGCTGATCGGCGCGCTGCACTTCGGGCACCTGCCGACCGTGTTCGTGCCGGGCGGGCCGATGCCGAGCGGCCTGTCGAACAACGAGAAAGCCAAGGTGCGCGAGCAGGCCGCGCAAGGCCTCGTCGGCCGCGCCGAGCTGCTGGAAGCCGAGTCGAAGGCGTACCACACGCAAGGCACGTGCACCTTCTACGGCACCGCCAACAGCAACCAGATGCTGATGGAGGCGATGGGCCTGCACGTGCCGGGCAGCGCCTTCATCCAGCCGCAGAAGCAACTGCGCGAGGAACTCACGCGCGAGGCCGTGCGCACCGCGCTGGGCATCGTCAAGGACCGCCGCTTCGCGCCGATCGGCCAACTGGTGGACGAACGCTGCATCGTCAATGCGATGGCGGCGCTGCTCGCCACCGGCGGTTCCACCAACCACCTGATCCACTGGGTGGCGGTCGCCCGCGCCGCCGGCATCGTCATCGACTGGGACGACTTCGACCGGCTTTCGGGCGTGGTGCCGCTGCTGTCGCGTGTCTATCCGAACGGCAGCGCCGACGTCAACGCGTTCCAGGAGGCCGGCGGCCCCGGCTACGTGATCCGCGAATTGCTCGACGCCGGCCTGATGCACGAAGACGTGCTGACGGTGCGCGAGGGCGGCCTGCGCGAGTACACGCGGGAACCGTTTGCCCAGGCGGAGCGCCTGGCCTGGCGTCCGATCGAAGCATCGCGCGACGACAGCGTGGTGCGGCCGGCGTCGGCGCCCTTCAGCCCCACCGGCGGGCTGAAGCTGCTCACGGGCAACCTGGGCCGCAGCGTCATCAAGGTGTCGGCGGTGCCGGCAGAGCGCCACGTCATCGAGGCGCCCGCCCGCATTTTCGACAGCCAGGAGGCGCTGCTCGCCGCCTTCAAGGCCGGCGAGCTGGAGCGCGACGTGGTGTGCGTGGTGCGCTGGCAAGGCCCCAAGGCCAATGGCATGCCGGAGCTGCACAAGCTCACGCCGCCGCTGGCCGTGCTGCAGGGCAAGGGCTTCCGCGTGGCGCTGGTCACCGACGGCCGCATGAGCGGCGCGTCCGGCAAGGTGCCGGCGGCGATCCACGTGTCGCCCGAAGCCGCGGCCGGCGGGCCGCTGGCGCGGCTGCGCGACGGGGACGTCGTGCGGCTCGACGGCGTGCGTGGCACGCTGCAGGCGCTGGTGGATGCGGGCGAGTGGAACGCACGCGAACCGGCCACCATCACCGACGCGCAGCGCGAGGCCAACGGCCACGACGTGGGGCGCGAACTGTTCGCCGGCATGCGGCGCAATGCATTGGCTGCCGAGGAGGGCGCTTGCACATGGCTATGACATCCTTGCCCCAACGGCCGTCCGCCCAGCAGGTGATGCAGGACGCGGCGGTCATCCCCGTGATCGTCCTGCAGGACACGGCGCATGCGGTGCCGCTGGCGCGCGCGCTGGTGGCGGGCGGCATCCGCATGCTGGAGATCACGCTGCGCACGCCGGTGGCGCTGGCCTGCATCGAGGCGATCGCGAAAGAGGTTCCCGATGCGGTGGTCGGCGCCGGCACGGTGCGCAGCGCGGCCGACGCGCAGGCTGCCGCCATGGCCGGGGCGCGCTTCGTCGTCAGTCCCGGCTACACGCGCTCGGTCGGCAAGGCCTGCCACGAACTCGGTGTCGCCTTGCTGCCCGGGGTTGCTACCGGCAGCGAGATCATGATGGCCCAGGAGGACGGGTACACCGCGCTGAAGTTCTTCCCTGCCGTTCCGGCGGGGGGCGCGGCCATGCTGAAGGCCTGGCACGGCCCGTTCAACGACGTGAGGTTCTGTCCCACCGGCGGCATCACGGCGTCGAATGCCGCTGAATTCCTGGCCTTGCCGAACGTCACCTGCGTCGGCGGCTCGTGGCTGACGCCGGCGGATGCGATGACGGCGGGCGACTGGAAGCGCATCACGCGGCTGGCGTCGGAGGCTTCAGCCCTGCCGCGCAACTGAATGCGGACAGCCGGACGCAAAAGACGCTAGGAAAACAGCCAAGGTTCGCAAAAGGACTTCCCTTCTTGGATGTCCTTTTGCGACCTTTGCGTCCGGCTGTCCGCTCCCACTCCCGGCCTTCAAGCGTCCCGCTGGATCAGTTCGATCTTGTACCCGTCCGGATCCGTCACGAAAGCGATGACGGTCGAGCCGCCTTTCACCGGGCCGGGTTCGCGGGTGATGTTGCCGCCGGCCGCGCGGATCTTCTCGCAGGTCGCATAGACATCGGAGACGCCGATCGCGATGTGGCCGTAGGCGCTGCCCATCTCGTACTTGTCCACGCCGTGGTTGTAGGTGAGCTCCAGCTCGGCGTGCTCGGGATTGGTGCCGTAGCCCACGAAGGCCAGCGAATACTTCTGCTCGGGCCGCTCGGTCGTGCGCAGCAGGTTCATCCCGAGCACCTTGGTGTAGAAGTCGACGGCGCGCTGCAGGTCGCCGACCCGCAGCATGGTGTGGAGGATTCGCATGGCGGCATTATCGCCAAGGCCCGCAAGCTCTGCCTTGCGCCTTGAATCGTCGGAATCGGCCTACGGCGCAAGATGCGCCACTCGGCCATAGTTCATCCTCCATGATCCGCAAGCTCTTCGCCGCCGTGGCGCTGGCCATGCTCTGGCTCGCGGCGGCGGCTCCGGCGTCTGCCCAGCAGCAGCCCGCCTTCGACCTCGTCGTCCGCGCGCCGGACCCCCTGCGCGAACTGCTGGAGCGCAACCTCGAGCTCCGCCGCTATCGCGAAGTCACCGACCTCGACGACGCCGAGGTCGCCCGCCTGATCGTGGTCGCGGAGAAGGACGCCCGCGAGCTGCTGGCCACGCAGGGCTACTTCACGCCCGAGGTCCGCATCGCGCGGGAAACGGGCGCGCGCACGCAGCTCGTCGTCACCGTGGAGCCGGGCCGGCGCACCGAGGTCAGCGAATTCCGCATCGAGTTCGAAGGCGACATCGCCGGCAGCACGGACCCCGATGCCGTGGAGCAACGGGAGTCCATCCGTTCCGGTTGGAACCTTCCGCAAGGCCGCCCCTTCACCCAGTCGGGGTGGGACCGCGCCAAGTCGGACGCGACCAAGCAACTGCTCGCGCGGCGCTACCCGGCCGGCCGCATCAGCTACAGCCTCGCGGACATCGATGC
>JAJNBO010000168.1 GCA_021156245.1 Ramlibacter sp.
ATCCTTCGGGCACGGCCATCCCGATGGGCTTCGTGCGGCTGACCTCGGGCCGGGATGCCGCCGACTCCGCGTATGCGTCGATCTTCGGCAACGTGCAGCCGCAGGGAATGCGGCTGAAGATCGAGCCGGTGGCCGGCAGCGACGGCGTGGTGCGCGTGCCCTACCGCACGGCGCAGGCGGTGTCCACGGACGCCGGACCGCTCGGCATGGAGGTGCGCGGATGAGCCCGGGCAGCATGAACATCGCGGTGCTGCATGCGCAGCAGGAGCACCGCTTCGCGCTGTGCGACTTCATCGCGGATGAAGTCGGGTTCCGCATCGTCGGCGACGTGCCCGGCGGCAACGAAGCGCTGGACCTGCTGCGCGTCACCGCCGCGCACGTGCTCGTGGTCGACCTGGAAAGCGTGGGCGCCGAGGCGCCGCACCTCATCTCCGCCGCGCGCGCGTTGTCCCCGGCCACCAGCATCCTGCTGCTGGTGCGTGGCCAGCCCAACGGCGAACTCGAGGAGCTGATGGACCGCGGGGCGGGCGGCTTCCTGGAGATGGATCGCGCGCGCGTGGAACTGGTGGCGGCGCTGCGCACCATCGGCATGGGACGGCGTTATCGTCCGCCCGTCGACAAGGCGTCCGCCGAATGATCGAGCCGGTGCTACTGGCGGCGGTGCGCGTCCAGACCTTCCTGGACGACCGGCTGCTCACGGCTGCCAGCGGCTTCTTCTTCGAACGCGAAGGCCGCCTGTTCGTGGTGACCAGCCGGCACGTGCTGGTGGACAAGCCGAGCAACCACCACCCCAACCGCGTGGAGCTCGCGCTGCACACCGACGCCGTGGACCTCACGCGGTTTTCCAATGTGTCGGTGCCCTTGTTCCGCGACGGCAAGAGCACGTGGCGGCAGGCGCGCGATTCGGGCGGCGAGATCGACGTGGCCACCATCGAGATCGACCGCGCCTGGCTCCCGAAAGGGGCCAACCTGCGCGCCTTCACGCCGGAGCACCTGCAGGGCCCGCTGGAGGAGATCGGCATCGGCACGCCGGTGCTGGTGGTCGGTTTTCCGCTCGGCTTCTACGACACCTTGCACTACCTGCCGGTGGGCCGGCATGCGGGCGTGGCCTCGGCGTTCGGCGTGCGCTTCCAGGGGCAGGGATACTTCCTCACGGATGCGCGCATGCACCGCGGCGCCAGCGGATCGCCGGTCGTCCTGAACGATCCGGGCGGCGACCCGAAGCTGCCGTGGAAGCTGCTGGGCATCCACTCCGCGCGGCTGGACATGCGCACGCGCGACCGGGAGGCCGATGAATCGCTGGGCCTCAATTGCGCGTGGTATGCGGACATCCTGAAGACGCTGACGGCTTGATCACGCGCGGGGAACGTTCGCCGCGAGCCACGCCAATTCGTCCTCCGAAAACCCCGCCCTCAGCCGCGCATCCCGATTGAACGGCGGATACAGCCGTGGCGCGCAATAGCGTTCCACCAGCTGCGCATAGTGCGCGACCGGGTCCAGTCCGTCGCGCTCGCAAAGCCACCGGTACCAGCGATTGCCCACCGCCACGTGTCCGACTTCGTCGCGCAGGATGATGTCCAGGATCTCCACGCCGCGCAGCGCCGCCGGCGAGCCCGCCTGCCGCAACTTGTCCTGGATCTGCGGCGTCGCGTCGAGGCCCCGCGCTTCCAGCGTGCGCGGCACCAGCGCCATGCGCGCGACCACGTCACCGGCCGTCTTCTCGCACATGTTCCACAAACCGTCGTGCGCCTCGAAGTCGCCGTAGCCATGGCCGAGCGACGCGAGGTGGTCCGAGAGCAAGGTGAAGTGATACGCCTCCTCGGCGGCCACCCGCAGCCAGTCGAGGTGGAACTGCAGCGGCATGCCCTCGAAGCGCCAGGCCGCGTCGAGCGCAAGGTTGATGGCGTTGAATTCGATGTGCGCGATGGCGTGCAGCAGCGCGGCCAAGCCCTCGGGCCTGGCCGGCGAGCGCCGCGGCACCCGCGCAGGGTGCACCAGCAGCGGCCGCCCCGGCCGGCCGGGGACGTCTCGCGGCGTCGCCGGCGGTTGGGGAGACAGGGTGAGTTGCGCTGCCTGGCCGAAGAGCGCCGTGGCCAGCGCGGCCTTTTCGCGCGGGTCGGACGCGCAAAGGGCCCGCAGAGCCTGTTGTCGAAGCTCCATCCCTACAATTCTAGGATTCATTAGGATGCATCCATGGCGATATACGAACTCGACGGCCTGGCGCCGCAACTGGCTCCAGGCGCCTGGGTCGCCGACAACGCGGAGGTGGTGGGCAATGTCGTCCTCGGCGAGAACGCCAGCGTCTGGTACGGCTGCGCGATCCGCGGCGACACCGAGAAGATCACCATCGGCAGGAACTCCAACGTCCAGGACCTCTCGGTGCTGCATGCCGACTTCGGCGTGCCGCTGGTGATCGGCGACAACGTGACGGTGGGGCACCAGGTCATGCTGCACGGCTGCACCATCGGTGACGGTTCGCTGATCGGCATCCAGGCGGTCGTGCTGAACAACGCGCGCATCGGCAAGAACAGCATCGTCGGCGCCGGCAGCGTGGTCACCGAGGGCAAGGAGTTCCCGGACAACTCGCTGATCGTCGGCTCTCCCGCCAAGGCGATCCGCACGCTCGACGCCGAGCAGATCGCGAAGTTCCAGGCCATCCCGCAGCACTACGTGGAAAACGCCCTGCGCCACCAGAAGCGGAAGAAGATCGGCTGATGTCGGAGTTGCACAAGTTCCTGTTCGACGGGCTGCCGGTGCGCGGCATGATCGTGCGCCTCACCGACGCCTGGACGGAGATCCTGGCGCGCCGGCGTACCGAGAGCGCGGCGTCCCACTTCCCCTGGCCCGTGACGGAGATGCTGGGCGAGATGGCGGCCGCTGCCGTGCTGATGCAGTCCAACATCAAGTTCAACGGCGCCCTGATCATGCAGATCTTCGGCGAAGGGCCCGTCAAGGTGGCCGTGGCCGAGGTGCAGCAGGACCTGAGCCTGCGCGTCACCGCCAAGGTGGTGGGCGAGGTGGCCAGCGACGCGCACCTGCAGGACCTGGTCAACGTCAATGGACGCGGCCGCTGCGCCATCACGCTCGATCCCAAGGACAAGCTGCCGGGGCAGCAGGCCTACCAGGGCGTGGTGCCGCTGAACGCGACGCAAGGGCAGGGCAAGCCCAACCTGGCCGACGTGCTGGAGCACTACATGCGGCAGTCCGAGCAGCTCGATACCAGGCTGGTGCTGGCGGCCAACGACACCGTGGCTGCCGGCCTGTTGATCCAGCGCCTGCCGGCCGAAGGCGAGGGCAACATCGCCAAGGGCCAGGCGATGGACATCCAGGAGCAGATGGAGCATTTCAACCGCATCGCGACCCTGGCCGGCAGCCTGACCGGGGACGAGCTGCTGCAACTGGACGTGGAGACCATCCTGCGGCGCCTCTTCTGGCAGGAGAAGATCCTGCGCTTCGACGCGCAGACGCCGCGCTTCGCCTGCACCTGCAGCCGCGAGCGCGTGGCCGGCATGATCCGCGGCCTGGGCCAGGAGGAGGCCGACAGCATCGTCGCCGAGCGCGGCCAGATCGACGTCACCTGCGACTTCTGCGGCCAGCACTACCGATTCGATTCGGTCGACGCGGCGCAGCTGTTCACCGCGCCGGGGGACCGGCCGCCCGGCCCGACGACGGTGCAGTGATCAGGGCGGCGGCGCGCCGACCACCATGCGCTGCGCCGGCGCGCCGGTGAGCACGGGCGCGCCCTCCTTGTTGCCGACGAAATCCAGCTTGACCTGGTACTCGCCCTTGGGGGGATGGAGCCAGGCCTCCGTCTGCCCGCCGCGGAAGTCCAGCACCTCCGGGGCGGCGCCCGGGCGCGCCAGCGTCAGGCGGAAGTAGCCGGTGTCCGGCACCTTCGCCTCCGCGTGCGCCACGTTGAAGCCGCTCGAATGGAACTGCACCCGGATCGGGGCGCGCACCGTCTCATTCGGCGCCGGTCGCAGGATCTGCACGCCCGGCTTGCCGGTGACGCTCTCGCCGGCCGCCAGCTTGCGCTGCTTCGAGATGGTGAGCTGGACCGGGCGGCTGAACACGAAGTAGGGGATGTGGCCCTGGTCCGCCAGCAGCAGGTTGAAGGTGTAGGTGCCTGGCGGAAGGTCCACCACGTGCTCCATCTGCCCCTTGCCGAAGTGGATGTACTTTTCGGTGAAGGGCAGCGGCTGCTTGAAGTCCAGGGGCAGCGGCTGGTTCACCAGCAGGTGGTGGTGGCCGGCGCGGCCGGCCGTCTTGCCCGCCGGCACCAGGCCGCGCATCGAGAGGCCGAACTTGAGGACGAACGGCGCCTCCAGCACGTCCCCATCCTTCACGTTGCTGAAGTAGGCCAATGGTTCCCGGTTGGGTGGCGGCACGACCCACGGGTGGGACAGCACTTCGGCCTTGGCGGCGGCGGCGCCCGCGCCCGTGAAGAAGCCGGCGAGGGCCACGGCGGCAGCCGCGAGGCGGCGGAGGGCAGGCATGAGAGTCCTTTCAGGGTTTCGGTGCTTCGGGTTCCGGCCGCGGCGCGCCACAATGCGCGCATGGCCGTCGTCATACATCAGGAAGAAGGCCTGCCCATCGCGGAGGTCGAGCAGGCCACCGGCATCGCGCGCGCCACGCTGCGCATCTGGGAGCGACGCTACGGCTTTCCGCGGCCAGGCCGCGATGCGCGCGGGGAACGCACGTACCCGCAGGAGCAAGTGCGCAAGCTCCGCCGCATTGCAGAGCTGATGATGCACGGTTATCGGCCCGGGCGCCTGGTGCAGCTCGCGCCGGAGGAACTGGCGGGGCTGGACCTGCCCGGCGCGCCCACGCACGCCGGCCGCGACCCGGCGTCGTCGGCGGCCGCCGATCCCGTCCTCGACCCCTTGCATCACCATGATCCGCTCGCCCTCCGGCATGCCCTGGAGCAACGGATACGCAGTTCGGGGCTCGCCGGATTCGTCTGCCAGGACATGCCGCGGATGAATGCGGTGGTCGGCGACGCCTGGTCCTGCGGCGCCCTGGAGGTGTTCGAGGAGCACATGTACACCGAGGCCGTGCAGCAGTTGCTGCGAGCCCACCTCGCGGCCTTGCCGCCGGCGCGGCCCGGCGCGCCGCGGGTGCTGCTGGCCACGCTGCCGGAGGAGTCGCACGGGCTCGGCCTGCTGATGGCGCAAGCCATGTTCATGCTGGAGGGCTGGTCGTGCACCTCGCTGGGCGTGCGGGTGCCGGTGGGCCAGGTGCTGGCGGCCTGCCAGGCGATGCGTCCGGACGTGGTGGGATTGAGCTACACGGCCAGCGCCAACCCGGCGCACGTGCTGCGCGGCCTGGAGCAGTTGCGCGCCGAGCTGCCGCAAGGCATGCCGCTCTGGTGCGGCGGCAGCTCCCCGGTGATCGCGCGGCGGCGGGTCCCCGGCGTGCAATACGTGGCGCACGTCCGCGACGTCGTGGCCCTCAGCGCGCCGTGGCGGGCCCGGCTCGCCAGAATCACGGATTCTTCACCAGCCGCGTGAAGAGGCGGTGCTCGCAGTCGGGATCGCTGCACTTCTCGCAGTTCCAGGTCCATGGCCTGTCCGCCTCCGTTGTGGGCTGGGCGGAGGCGGGAAGCAGGCGGGCGGACCGCAATGCCGCGACGGCGCCCTGCAGCCGCTGCGCACCCTGGCCGTACACCACCTGGTAGCCGATGCCGGCGTGCTGCAGCAGCGATCGCACCAGCGTGTCGACCTCCTCGCGCGGGTGTGCGGCATCGCGGTGCATGCCGTCCGCGACCCAGGGCAGGTCCAGGCCCGTGACCAGCGTGGCCTGGTAGCCGCGCTGGCGCTCGATGGCGAAGCGAAAGAGTTCGCCGTCCTCGAACAGCATGCCCGCGTAGATCGCCACCATCAGGGCGGTGGTGTCGGCGATGACGATGTCGGCGCGTTCCGCAGCCTCGTCCACCAGGCGCTCATGCTCCCGGGCGATGGCGAGCTGTTCTTCGGGGCGGGGTGAGCGGCCGGCGCTTTGGCACCAGGTACGCAGGAACTCGGGGACGGCGACGGCGTGCAGCCCGAGGGAGGTGAGGTGCTGGGCGAGGTCCTGCGCGAGCTGGGTCTTGCCGGTGCTTTCGGCGCCGAGCAATGCGATGCGGGAGCCCTGGATCCCCGCCTTCGCGGGGATGACGGGGGAGGACGCGGGGATGACGGGGGAGGACGCGGGGATGACGGGGGAGGACGCGGGGATGACGGGGGAGGACGCGGGGA
>JAJNBO010000169.1 GCA_021156245.1 Ramlibacter sp.
CATCCTGTCGCGCCATCGTGCTGAGCGGAACCAATCTGTCCGCGGATCCCGGCCTCGTCGCCAAAGCCATCGCCGAGGCGACGGACGACATCATCTTCGCCAAGGACCTGCAGTGCCGCTACCAGTTCGCCAACCCGGCGACGCTGGCTGCGCTGGGTTGCACGGCCGGGCAGGTGATCGGCCACACCGATGCGGAGTTCATGCGGGACCCGGCCACCGTTGCCCGGCTGGTCGAGATCGACCGCCGGGTGATCGCCGGCGGTGAAACAGTTGAAACGGAGCAGCCGCTGCGGCTGCCCGATGGCAGCCTCCGCTACTGGCTGACACGGCGCATGCCCTTGCGCGACAGCGAGGGCCAGCTGATCGGCCTGCTCGGCATCGCGCGCGACATCACCAGCCGCAAGCTCGCCGAAAAACAGAACGACGCGGGCCGCCTGAAGCTGGAGATGGCGGTGCAGGCCGCGGGCCTGGTGATGGCCGAGATCGACTACCGCAACAACCAGAACCACATCTCGGCGGAACTGGCCCGCCTGCTGGAGCTGGGCGAAGGTGAAATGGTCGTGCCGCGGCAGGCGATCTTCGACCGCATCCATCGCGAAGACATCGACCGCTACATGGCCGGCATCCGGGCGGCGATGAACCCGGCGGGCAGCGGCCACCTGGCCATCGATGTCCGCGCCCAGTTGCCCAGCGGGACCGTGCGCTGGCTGCACATCGTGCTGCAGGTGACCTTCTCCCTGGTGGACGGTGAGCTCAGGCCCGACCGCGGCATCTGCGCGGCCCGCGAGGTGACCGCCGAGCGCGAGGCCGAGCGCCACAAGGACGAATTCATCGCGACGCTGGCGCACGAACTGCGCAACCCGCTGGCGCCCATCCGCACCGGCCTGGAGATCCTGCGGCGGGTGGGCGAACTTCCACCCCAGGCGTCCCGCACGCGCGAGATGATGGAGCGCCAGCTCAACCACCTGGTTCGCCTGGTGGACGACCTGCTCGACGTGTCGCGCATCAGCCGCGGCAAGCTGGAGCTGCGGCTCGCGCCGGTGTCGCTGACGCAGGTGGTCGAGCATGCGCTGGAGGCCAGCCAGCCGGGGCTGGAGGCCGCCGGCCACACCTTGTCCGTCCACTTGCCGCAGCAGCCGGCGCTGGTGCAGGGCGACCTCACGCGGCTGGCGCAGGTGGTCAGCAACCTGGTGAACAACGCCGTCAAGTACACGCCGCGCGGCGGCCACATCGAGCTGGCGGCCCGCGTCGAAGGCGAAGAGGCCGTGGTGGAGGTGAGCGACAACGGCGCCGGCATCGCCGCCGGCTTGCTGCCGCACGTGTTCGACCTGTTCGCGCAAGGCGACGGCGCGCGCGACAAGGGGCAAGGCGGGCTGGGCATCGGCTTGTGGCTGGTGCGCAAGCTGGTGGAGATGCACGGAGGCCGCATCGAGGCCCGCAGCGCCGGCCCCGACCAGGGCAGCACCTTCACCGTGCGGTTGCCGTTGTCAGCGCCTTGAAGCGACCGGCCTACAGTGTGCGCGGCTCGTGGCTGATGGGAGTGGCCCGGCGGCCGGGCTAGCCTCTGGACAAAGGAGCCTGCCATGCCGGATCTGAACGACGCCAACCCGACGCCGCCCGAGGAATCGAAGGCGCGGCTCAAGCGCGCGGAGGAAGAAAGCCGCAAGCTCGACTCGCCGCAGCGCACCAACGAATCCACGATCGATCCCGAGAAGCCGGAAGAGGACATCCTCGACGGCTTCCACGGCGGCTGAGGAGCGCCTCATCCATTCCGCCGGAACTCGCCGGGGCTGACGCCCACCCACTGCCGGAACGCGCGCGCGAAGCTCTTCTCGTTGCGGAACCCCACGGTTTCGGCCACCTGCTTGACCGGGCGGCTGGTGCGCCAGAGCAGGTCCTTCGCCTTGTCCAGCCGCACCTCGTCCTTCAGCTGCTGCAGGCTGGCGCCCTCTTCCTTCAACTGGCGGTGCAAGGTGCGCGCGGACACGTTCAGCAGCGACGCCAGCGCCTCGGCGCTGTGGACCTGCGCGGGGTGGGCCGAGAGGGCCTGCCGCACCTGGGGCACCAGCAGCCGGTCGCGCCGGTACTGCAGCACCGTGATGGACAGGGCGCGCTGCAGCATCTGCGTGAGCGCCTTCTCGTCGCGGCGCAGCGGCAGCGCCAGGTACTGGGCATCGAAGCGGATGGCCGCCGAGGCGGCGCCGAATCGCTGCGCGCCCGGGAACATGTACGCATACGCATCGGCATGCGCGGGCGCGTCGAACGGAAACTGCGCCTCCTGCAGCGGGATGCGCGAGTCGACGTACCAGCAGGCGAGCCCGTGGATGTTGCGCAGCACGAAGGCGATGCTCAACTCGCGCAGCTCCGGCGGTAGCGGCCGCAGTTCCTGCAGCGTGACGGTGGCCACGCCGCCGCTGGCCGACACGGACAGCGCGATGTCGTCCGTGAGCAGGCCATGATGGCGGCACCAGCGCTTCAGCGCGACGCCGAGGTCCGGCGCGGTCAGCGAGGCGCGGGCGAGCATGCCGTAGCTGCCCCAGGGCAGCTTGCGCCGGAAGGCGCCGAGGCCCTCGTCGTCGAGCTCCTGCATGGCGGCCGCGGACAGGGCCTCCATCTGGCGGGACGTGATGCGGGCGTCCCCCTTGCCCAGCTGAGCTGGCGTGATCTGTGCCAGCGCGAGGGCCGCGCCGGGGCTCGCACCCTGTCGCCGGTACGCGGCCGAGATCGCTCGGGCGAACGCCATGGGCGTGACGGCGGCAGGGGCGGGCCTGCGGGCTGCGGAGGGCATGGCGCAAGTGTAGCGGCGTGGCAGGATTTGCAACCGTCCGGGCAACCCGGGCTGCGGCCGAGCGGCTAAGCTCCGGGCAGCGCCCGACAGGAGACAAAGTGCCGGTCCTCGAATCCCAACTCAATCCGCGCTCCGCGGACTTCCAGTCCAACGTGGCGGCCATGCAGGCGCTGGTGGACGACCTGAACGCGCAGGTGGCCCTGCACGCGGCCGGCGGCGGAGAAGCCGCGCGCAAGAAGCACCAGGCCCGCGGCAAGCTGCCGCCGCGCGAGCGCGTGCAGATGCTGCTGGACCCGGGCACGCCCTTCCTCGAGATCGGCCCGCTCGCCGCCCACGGCATGTACCTGGAAAAGGACGGCGTGATGGCGGCGCCCTGCGCCGGCATGATCGCGGGCATCGGTCGCGTGAGTGGGGTCGACTGCATGATCGTCTGCAACGACGCCACCGTGAAGGGCGGCACCTACTACCCGATGACGGTGAAGAAGCACCTGCGCGCGCAGGAGATCGCCGCGCAGAACCGCCTGCCGTGCCTGTACCTGGTGGACTCCGGCGGCGCCAACCTGCCGAACCAGGACGAAGTGTTCCCGGACCGCGAGCACTTCGGCCGCATCTTCTACAACCAGGCCAACCTGTCGGCGCAGGGCATCGCGCAGATCGCCGTGGTGATGGGCTCCTGCACCGCCGGCGGCGCCTACGTGCCGGCGATGAGCGACGAGACCATCATCGTCAAGGAGCAGGGCACCATCTTCCTGGGCGGGCCGCCGCTGGTGAAGGCTGCCACCGGAGAAGTGGTGAGCGCCGAAGACCTGGGCGGCGGCGACGTGCACACGCGCCTGTCCGGCGTGGCGGACCACCTGGCGATGAACGACGAACATGCGCTGGCGCTGGCGCGCAAGGCGGTGGCGACCCTGAACCGTCCGAAGACGCCGCCGGTGCAGTTGCGCAGGCCGGAGCCGCCGAAATACGACCGCAAGGAGCTGTACGGGGTGATCCCGACCGACGCGCGCAAGCCCTTCGACGTGCGCGAGATCATCGCCCGGCTGGTGGACGGTTCGGAGTTCCATGAGTTCAAGGCGCGCTTCGGCACCACGCTGGTCTGCGGCTTCGCGCACCTCGAGGGCATGCCGGTCGGCATCATCGCCAACAACGGCATCCTGTTCTCGGAGTCGGCGCAGAAGGGCGCCCACTTCATCGAGCTGTGCTGCCAGCGCAAGGTGCCGCTGGTGTTCCTGCAGAACATCACCGGCTTCATGGTCGGCCGCAAGTACGAAAGCGAGGGCATCGCGCGCCACGGCGCCAAGCTGGTGACCGCGGTGGCCACCGCCAGCGTGCCCAAGTTCACCGTCATCATCGGCGGCAGCTACGGGGCCGGCAACTACGGCATGTGCGGCCGCGCCTATTCGCCGCGCTTCCTGTGGATGTGGCCCAGCGCGCGCATCTGCGTGATGGGCGCGGAGCAGGCCGCGAGCGTGCTCGCGACCGTCAAGCGCGACGGCATCGAAGGCCGCGGCGGGCAGTGGAGCGCCGAGGAGGAGGCCGCGTTCAAGCAGCCGATCCTCGACCAGTTCGGCCGCCAGTCGCACCCGTACTACTCCAGCGCGCGCCTGTGGGACGACGGCGTGATCGACCCCGCCGACACGCGCCGCGTGCTCGCGCTGGGCTTGTCCGCCGCCATGAACGCGCCGATCGGCGAGCCGAAGTTCGGCGTCTTCCGGATGTGATCGTGGACAACGCTTCCATCTACGACAACCCCGACCACGAGCTGCTGCGCGACCAGGTCGCGCGCTTCGTCGCGAAGGAAGTCGAGCCGCACGGGGCGCAGTGGGAAGAGCAGGGCTTCGTGCCGCGCGACGTGTTGCGGCGCATGGGCAGCGCAGGGCTGCTGGGCCTGATGTTCGAGCCGGAGTACGGCGGCGGCGGCGCGGATGCCATGACCAACCTGGTATTCGCAGAGGCGCTGTCGCAGTCGACCTTCGCGGGATTCATCATCACCGTGCTGGTCCACACCGACATGGCCGGGCCGCACCTGCACCACGCGGGCAACGCCGCGCAGAAGGACAAGTACCTCAAGCGCGTGACGGCCGGCGAGGCGATCTGCGCGGTCGGCATCACCGAACCCGGCGCGGGTTCGGACGTCGCCGGCATCCGAACGACGGCCAGGCGGGATGGCGACCACTGGGTGCTCAACGGCACCAAGATGTTCATCACCAACGGCGTGCACGCGGACCTGTACTTCGTCGCGGCCAAGTCGGGGCCCGGCAAGCGCGAGGTGTCGATGTTCATCGTCGAGAAGGGAACCCCCGGCTTCACCGTGGGCCGCGCGCTGAAGAAGACCGGCTGGCTGTCGTCGGACACGGCGGAACTGGTGTTCGACAACGTGCGCATCCCTGCCGGCAACCTGCTGGGCGAGGAGGGCAGGGGCTTCTATTCGGTGATGAAGAATTTCCAGACCGAACGCATCGCCCTGGCAGCCATGGCCGTCGGCCATTGCCAGCAGGCGCTGAAGCACACGCTGGACTACGTGCGCCAGCGCCAGGCCTTCGGCGGGCCGCTGTGGGACCAGCAGGTGATCCGCCAGCGCCTGTCCATGCTGGACGCGAAGACGCGCGCCGCGCGTCAGTTCATGTACCACTGCGCCTGGCGGGTGACGCAGGGGCACGACATCGTGCAGGACGTCTCCATGCTCAAGGCGTTGACGGGCGAGCTGGTCAACGAGGTGGTGCAGGCCTGCCAGCAGTTCCACGGCGGCATGGGCTACATCCGTGAAACCGCCATCGAGCGGCTCTGGCGCGATGCGCGGGTGCTGGCCATCGGCGGCGGCGCGACGGAAGTGATGCTGGAAGAAGTCGCGAAGCGATACTGAGGTTCCCAACATCGAAGGATCAACATGACGACGGAAACAAGGAAGGCGGTTCGCCTCGGCGGCGCCACGCTGGTGGCGACATTCTTGTGGGCTGCCGCCGGCACCGCCGTGGCCCGGAACGACCAGGTGCTGCTTCCCATCGACGGCGCGCTGAAGGCGGGCGGCGGCATCCCCGTTCGGTTCGGCAGCGCGACGAAGGTCACCGCTGATCGGGTCATCGGAATGGTCGACGCACACGGCGTGGCCCGACCCAGCGGCGGCACTGGCAACAGCAGCAACGGCTTCAGGACCGAGCGACGTTCGGACGCGGAGATCTGCCAGGACGCCTTGCGAATGGCGGTCAGCCAACTGCAGAGCGGCGCCCGCGCCATGGGCGCGACGGAAGTCGTCGGCGTGATGGGCAGCCACATCGGCAGCGGCCTGGACAGCCCGACCCAATACGAATGCCGCATCGGTCACACGCGCGGCGTGGTGGATCTCCGCGGCCAGGCGGTTCGGGCGGCGCCATGAAACATCTGGAACTCCACTTCGACGCCGGCGTCGGCACGGTCACCCTGAACCGGCCGGAGGTGCGCAACGCGT
>JAJNBO010000170.1 GCA_021156245.1 Ramlibacter sp.
CTCCTGCATCACCTCGAGCAGCGCGCTCTGCACCTTGGCCGGCGCGCGGTTGATTTCGTCGGCCAGCAGCAGGTTGGCGAACACCGGGCCGAGCGAGGTGGAGAAGTCGCCGGTCTTCTGGTTGTAGATGCGCGTGCCCACCAGGTCCGCCGGCACCAGGTCGGGCGTGAACTGGATGCGCTTGAACTGGCCGCGCATGGTGTTGGCGAGCGTCTTCACCGTCAGCGTCTTGGCCAGGCCGGGCACGCCCTCGACCAGCAGGTGGCCTTGCGCGAGCATGGCGACCATCACGCGTTCGAGGAAACGGTCCTGTCCCACGACGACGCGTTTCACCTCGTAAAGAATCTGTTCCATCATCTGCGCCGTGGCGCTGTCGGTGCGGCTGCTGGTGTCCATGAGTCCTGCTGGATGGGAGGAAGGAAAGGGCAGGGACGCGCCGTCAGAACGGCGGCAGCCCGGCGGCGGAAGCGGCGTTCTCGATGGGCACGGCGAAGCCGATGCCCAGGAAGGTGCGCGCGGAGGTCGGGTTGAGGATGGCCGTGACGATGCCCACCACCTCGCCGTCCATGGTGACGAGCGGGCCGCCGGAATTTCCCGGGTTGGCCGCCGCGTCGAACTGGATCAGGTTCTTCATTTCCTGCTTGCCTTCGGGCGAGCGGAACACGCGGCCCAGCCCGGAGATCACGCCGCCGGAGGCGGAGGGGCCGATGCCGAAGGGGAAGCCGACCGCCAGCACCTTGTCGCCGGGGGCCAGGTCGCCCGTCGAGCGCATCGTGGCGGCGATCATGTCGTCGGGGATCTTGGCGGCCTGCAGCACGGCCAGGTCGTTCTCGGCCTGCACGCCGCTGATGGTGGCCGAGCTCTCCAGCCCGTCGTGGAAGATGACCTTGATGCGGTCGGCGCCGCTCACCACGTGCAGGTTGGTGAGGATCACGCCCTTGTCGATGATGACGACGCCGGTGCCGACGCCGTTCTCGATCTCGTCGTTGTCGCCGGTCACGTCACCGGTCGCGGGACCCAGCGGCTTCGGCTTGGCGCCGTTCTTGGCCGCGAGCTTGGCCTCGGCTTCCTGCAGGCGGCTCTTCTTGACGTAGCTGACCACGCGCACGACGGCCGGCCGGATGTTGTCGTACGCCCGCGCGTATTCCGACGGCATCACCTGCGTTTCCATGGTTTTCATGACCGCGGCGTTGATGTCTTCCTGCGTCAGCCGGCGTTGCGGCTGCTGCATCAGCACGCTGGCCAGCAGCGCGGCGCCGAGCAGGAGGATCGCGCTCCAGAGGAGCAGGGGATGGGTGGCGGAGAGCTTCAGCCGGCGCTTCGCGGGCAGCGCGCCTTCAAGGGGAGCGGCCGGTTGCGGCGGCGCCTCCAGGGGAGCGGACACTGCGGGCCGCGCGGGGCGGCTGGAACTGTAGAGGGCGGGCCTGCGCATTCCGTGATCCTTGGGCTGTTCCTGGAAAACACGCGGGGCCACGCCGTTTGCAGCCCTGGCGAAGAAACACGGTATCACGGTTTTCCGGCCGGTGCACGGCATGCGGCATCATGGGCACCGGGATGTGGATTGATACGCACTGCCACCTGGACGCAGCCGAATTCGGTGCCGACACGGCCCGGGTGCGCGCCCGTGCCGCGCAGGCCGGGGTGGCGCATTGCGTGCTGCCGGCCGTGGCCGTTACCAACTTCGGCACGGTCCGCGAACTGGCGCACCAGCACGGTGACAGCTACGCCCTGGGCATCCATCCCCTGTGCACGCCGGCGGCCGCGGACGCGGACCTCGCATGGCTCGACAACGCGCTCTCGGCGCACCGGGACGATCCGCGGCTGGTCGCCGTGGGCGAGATCGGGCTGGACTACTTCGTGCCGGGGCTCGATGCCGCGCGGCAGGAGCACTTCTACCGCGAGCAGCTGGCCCTGGCGCAGCGCCACGGGCTGCCGGTGCTGCTGCACGTGCGACGGTCGGCCGACCAGCTGCTCAAGCACCTGCGCCGCATCCCGGTCACCGGCATCGCGCACGCGTTCAACGGCAGCGACCAACAGGCGGCCGCGTTCGTGGATCTCGGCTTCAAGCTGGGCTTTGGCGGGACGGTGACGTACGAGCGCTCGTTGCAGATTCGCCGGCTGGCCCGCCAGCTGCCGCTGGACGCGCTGGTGCTGGAAACGGACGCGCCGGACATTCCGCCGCACTGGCTTTACAAGACCGCCGAGGAGCGCGCGGCCGGCGCGCCCCAGGGCCGCAACGAGCCGGCGGAGCTGCCGGCGATCGGGGCCGAGCTGGCGGCGCTGCGGGGGATGGCCCCGCAGGAGCTGGCCCTCGCGACGACCGCGAACGCCTGCGCGGCGCTGCCGCGCTTGCGCGCCCTGCTGCCCGACGCGCGTTGAGCCTGGTTATTCGGTGGCAGCCGGCCGCAACGCCTGGCCCATCTCGGACAGGTGCGCCGCGAGCTCGCGGTCGAAGGCGCGCAGCCGCATCATGTCCGCGCCCGCTTCGTTCAGGACCACCTGGAGCTCGTGGCGCGCCTCGACCACGGCCATCAGGACGGCCGGTTGCGGCGCCTCGGCGCCAGCCTGCAGCAACGGCCGCAGCACCTCGTGCAGCCGGCGGCTGCGCGGCCGCACGCGCCGCTGCAGCCCGTCGCACAGCGCGGAGCGCAGTGCGTAGAACTGTTCAGCCAGCTCCAGGGCACTGCGCGCATGTCCGCACAATCGGTCGACCTGGTGCAGCCGCTCCTGCAGCATGCCGCCGCGCCGCGCCAGCTCGCGCAGCGCCATCTGGATCACTTCGGCGGAGGTGGAGGAGCGGCGCTCGATCACGTCCTGTTCCATGTCGTGGAGCCACCGCCGTCCCTGCTGGAGGCGCTCATGCAGCGCGGCCGATTCGAGCTTCAGGCCCATGCAGACTGCACGCGCGATGGACGACACCGGCTGGTGGCGCTGCAGGAAACCGCCGCCCACGATCGTGAGGTGGTGCGTCGCTTCGGCGAGCTGGCCCACCTGCTGCAGGAATTCCTCCGCAGCTGCCCCACCGGCGCGGGCGGAGAGGACGTCCAGCGTGCTGGCGCAGTCGTGCACCATCTTCAGGCAGTGCTGCAGCTCCGCCAGCTCGTTGCCGGCATGCACTTCCTGCAGGCGCACGCGCAGCGCTTCCAGGTGCGGCAGGCGCTCGGCCTGGATTCCGCCCAGCAGCTCGTTCAGGGCGGAAGCCAGCGAGGCGGCGGAGCTCCTGGGAGCCAGCGGCGCGCTGGCGGCGGGCGTGGAAGACCAGGTGGCGAAAGGCGGCGGTTGAAGGGAGGAGCGGGCGGAGTCCTGCAGGTAATCCGTCATGAACTGCGTTCTTCTCGTTGTTGTCGGGTTGAATACATTTTGTAACGGATGAGCTCCAGGAGCGCGAGCATTCCGTCACGGAAAGGGTCGCCATGGGTCGGTTGTGGCGCACACGCATAATCCGCCGCCGTGAAGTCCGTCGCCCCCAAGCTCCCCGAAGTGAATTTCTCCGACCACGGGGATGTCCGTTACCTGCACCTCGGGACGGAGTGGATCCAGGGTTCGATGCTGCTGGACTTCCCCTACGAGATCGAACTCGAATACGTGCAGCGCATGATGGCGTGGCTGCTGTTCGTGGAGCCGCAGACGGTGGCCAGGCGCCATGCCATGCAGCTCGGGCTGGGTGCGGCGTCGCTGACGAAGTTCTGCCACAAGAAGTTGCGCATGACCACCACCGCCATCGAGCTGAATCCCCAGGTGGTGGCCGCCTGCCGCCTCTGGTTCAAGCTGCCGAAGGACGATGCGCGCCTGTCCGTGGTGCTGGGTGACGCGGCGCAGGTGGTGGCGCACGGGCACTGGCGCGGCCGCATCGACGCTTTGCAGGTCGACCTGTACGACCACGAAGCCGCCGCGCCGGTCCTGGACAGCGAGGATTTCTATCGCGATTGCCGGCAGCTCCTGACGGAGGACGGCAGCATGGCCGTCAACCTGTTCGGCCGCTCTTCCAGCTATGAGCGCAGCCTGAAGCGGATCCGCTCCGCCTTCGGCGCCGAGGCCGTGTGGGCCTTCAAGCCCACGCGCGAAGGCAACACCGTGGTGCTGGCGCTGCGCGAGCCGGTGCAGCCCACCCGCGCCAAGCTGTCCGAGCGCGCGGAGGAGATCGAGAAGCGCTGGGGCCTGCCCGCGAAGAAGTGGCTAAGGGTGTTCAAGCCGGCGTGATTGTCGGCGTGCGCGCGACATTCGCCTTCGCGCTACAGCCGGGCATCGTTACCATGTACGCATGAGCGCCCAGCCCAAGCCCAAGATCTCGGCCCGGACCCTTCCGCGGGGGCCGCTGCACTGGCAGATGCTGGTGGAGTGGCTGTCCGAGGACGGCGTGATCTCGGCCGAGGAGGCGCGGCGCACCATCGCCCGCTGCTCGCAGGCGGAAAGCATGCAGCACCCGCTGGTGCGGCTGGCCGCGGTGTCCATGACGCGCGCGTCCGACGGCAAGCCGCTCGACATCGAGTCGCTCGGCCAGTACCTGGCGCAGCGCGCCGGCATGGACTACCTGCGCATCGACCCGCTCAAGGTGGACGTCGCCAAGGTGGCCGACACCATGAGCGCCGGCTACGCCGAGCGCCACAAGGTGCTGCCGGTGCAGGTGACGCCCAACGAGGTGGTGGTGGCCACCGCCGAACCCTTCATCACCGACTGGATCGACGAGGTCGAGCGCCAGTCCCGCCGCAGCGTGCGCCGCGTGGTGGCCAACCCGCAGGAGATCCACCGCTACACGGCGGAATTCTTCGCCCTCGCCAAGTCGGTGCGCCAGGCGCAGAAGAGCGGCGGCAACACCGGCGCCAGCTTCGAACAGCTGGTGGAGCTGGGCAAGAGCAACAAGCAGCTCGACGCCAACGACCAGGGCGTGGTGCAGGTGGTGGACTGGCTTTGGCAATACGCCTTCGACCAGCGCGCCAGCGACATCCACCTGGAGCCACGCCGCGAGCAGGGCGTCATCCGCTTCCGCATCGACGGCGTGCTGCACCCCGTGTACCAGATGCCCATCACCGTCATCAATGCGATGACGGCGCGCATCAAGCTGCTGGGACGCATGGACGTGGTGGAGCGCCGGCGCCCGCAGGACGGCCGCATCAAGACGCGCAACCCGCGCGGCGACGAAGTGGAAATGCGCCTGTCGACGCTGCCCACGGCCTTCGGCGAGAAGCTGGTGATGCGGATCTTCGACCCCGACAACGCGGTGAAGGACCTGGACGCCCTCGGCTTCTCCGCGCACGACGCGCAGCGCTGGGAGCAGCTGGTCAAGCGCCCGCACGGCATCGTGCTGGTCACGGGCCCCACGGGCGCCGGCAAGACCACGACCCTCTATTCCACGCTCAAGCGCCTGGCCACCGAGGAGGTGAACGTCAGCACCGTGGAGGACCCGATCGAAATGATCGAGCCCGCCTTCAACCAGACGCAGGTGCAGGTGCAGCTGGAGTTCGGCTTCCCCGAGGGCCTGCGCGCCCTGATGCGGCAGGACCCGGACATCATCATGGTGGGCGAAATCCGGGACCTGCAGACCGCCGACATGGCGGTGCAGGCGGCGCTGACCGGCCACCTGGTGTTCTCGACGCTGCACACCAACGACGCGCCGTCCGCCATCGCCCGCCTGATGGAGCTGGGCATCCCGCCCTACCTCATCAACGCCACCATGATCGGCGTCCTCGCGCAGCGCCTGGTGCGCACGCTGTGCAAGGAATGCAAGGAGCCGGACGACGTGACGCCGCGCTCCGCGCTGGACGAGATCATCAAGCCCTGGAAGATCAGCGGCAACTGGCAGCCCTACAAGCCGGTGGGCTGCGTGGACTGCCGGATGACGGGGTTCCGCGGCCGCATGGGCCTGTACGAGCTGCTCACCGTGTCCGAAGGCTTCAAGGACAAGGTGACGAAGGAGCCCGGCATCCTGCCGCTCAAGCGCCAGGCCATCGCCGATGGCATGCGGCCCCTGCGGCTGGCCGGCGCCCTGCGCGTGGCCGAAGGCCTGACCACGGTGGAAGAGGTGCTCAGCGCCACGCCGCCGCTGGAGTGACCGAGGCGCGCTCCGTCCGGGGAACGTGTCCCCAACACAACAGGAACGTAACCGCCTGTAGGTGATACCCACATGGGTATGGACGGGTTGTTCCCCCACAATCCGCCGGTTCTATTCCCTGTTCCAGGAGACAACAACATGAAAATCAAGAGCCAGAAGGACTTCTTCTCCGGGCTC
>JAJNBO010000555.1 GCA_021156245.1 Ramlibacter sp.
CTTCATCGCCGTTTACATGGCTTGAGTCAGTGCAGCCGCGGTGGCTTCCTTCACCGGCATGATGTGAACGGCCTCCGGGGCGATTGCCAGCCGCAGCCAGCGGCCGGCGCCCGCGTCCAGCCCACGCAGCTGGGCAGTTGATAGATTCAGCGTCACCCGCTCTCCGGGGAGCTTCTCCGGCTCCAGCGTACACAAGCTGGTTTCGCCCAGTGCCAGCAGCTCGAGGATCTGGCAGCGCAAGGTGTTGCCGTCCCTCACCCCATCGGGCAGGAGGTCGATGCGCTCACCCGCGATCACCCAGGTTACCGACGCGCCGTCGGGTATCCGGTTCTTGTCCGGCACGCGCAGCGCGACCGTGTCGCGATCACCCCATTGCAGTCTTCCCCAACCGGGCTCCTGCTTGAAAAAGCGTCCTTTGAAATGGTTGTGGATGCCGACGAGCTCGGCCACCCGGGCATTGCGGGGGCTGGCGAAGACATGTGCCGGCGTGCCGGTCTGCAAGGTTTTGCCGGCGTCCAATATCACCACCCTGTCCGCCAGGCGCCGTGCTTCGCCGAGATCATGCGTGACCAGCACCATGGGCGTTGAAAGCGTTTCACGCAGCGTCGCCAGTTCACGGTAGAGCGCCTGACGCGCTGACGCGTCCACGGCCGAAAACGGCTCATCCAGCAGCAGGACCCGCGGCTCACGCGCGAGCGCTCGCGCCAACGCGACGCGCTGCTGCTGGCCACCGGAGAGCTGGGCCGGGCGCCTACCCTCCAACCCGGCCAGGCCCAGGCGCTCGAAGAGCTCCCGGATGCGCCGGGGCGGCATTTCCGGCCCCGCCGCGAGCGACACGTTCGACAACGCGCTCAGGTGCGGGAACAGTGCGTAGTGCTGGAACACCAGGCCCGCGTGCCGCTGCTGCGGCGCGAGGTCGATCGACCGTTCGCTGTCGAACCACGCGTCGTCGCCCACGCTGATGCGCCCGCGCAACGTCCGGCTGCGCAACAAGCCCGCCACCGCGCGCAAGAGGCTGGTCTTGAGTCAAACGACGCGTCAAGCCGCATCGGCGAAGTGTTCTGCAGCGTGACGTCGAGCTTGCCCATAACGGCTTAGCGCTCCTGCAACGGCCGGCGGCGGTCGGCGGCGAACACCAGTGCAACCGCAACCAGCGAAGCGGCAACAAGTGCCAGCGCCATGACATGGGCGGCTGCGAGGTCGAACGCCTGCACCCGGTCATAGATGGCGATGCTCAACGTTCGCGTCTCGCCCGGAATGCTGCCGCCCACCATCAGCACGACGCCGAATTCACCCAACGTATGCGCGGCTGTCAGCGCGACGCCGCCCAGCAGGCCGGGCCAGGCCAGAGGCAGTTCGATCTTCACGAAAGTCCGCCATGCGCCCAGGCCCGAGACCCACGCCGCCTCGCGCAGCGAATTCGGTATAGCGGCGAATGCACGCTGAATAGGTTGGGCCATGAACGGCAGGTTGATCAGCAGGCTGGCCACTAACAGCCCCTCGAAACTGAAGACGAGCCTCAGGTCCAGCCGCTGTGCCAGCCAGGCGCCGAGAGGCGAGCCCTGGCCGAATGCCAGCAACAAATAGAAGCCGATCACGGTGGGGGGCAGCAGCAGGGGAAGCATCAGCAGGGCCTCGGCGATCGGTTTGCCACGCCAGGACGTGAACGCAAGCCAGCGCGCCAGCGCAACGCCGGGCGGCAAGAGCAGCACGGCCGTCAGCAGGGCGAGCAGAAGTGAGACGCGGGCGGCTTGCCAATCCATGGCCGCGATTGTGACCGAGCGGGGCTGCGCCTCATCCGGCCGCGAAGCCGAAGCGCTCGAAGACTTGCCGCGCCGCAGGCCCTTGAAGGAAGCTGTAGAAGTTCTCGGCGCCCGGCCGCGCTCCGTTCAGGAGCACCATGCGCTGGCGCAGCGGCTCATGCAAGTGCGCCGGCAGCACGAGGTGTCGCGCCAGCCGGCCCACCTCGGGCGCCAGCGCCAAGGACAGCGCGGTGATGCCTGCCTGCGCCGCGCCGCTGGTGACGAACTGCGTCGCCTGGGCGATGTTTTCGCCCAGCACCAGCTTTGCGCGCGCCATCTCCCACAACCCCAGCCGCTCCAGTGCCTGCCGGGCGGCGCGACCGTAAGGCGCGTGCTGGGGGTTGGCGATGGCGAAATGCTTCACCTGGGCCCAGGACTCGCGCAGCCCGCTCAATCGAGCATCGAGGGGAACGGTCGAGCCTGCCGGCACAAGCGCGGCAATGCGACCCAGCGCGTACAACGCCCCGCGACCCTGCACGAGGCCCGCCGCAAACAGCTGGAAGACGAAGTCCTCCTCGGCCGACAGGTAAAGGTCCACCGGCAACCCTTGGCGAATCTGCTGCGCGAACTGGCCCGAGGAGCCGAGGTTCAGTTCGACGGATTGCCCGGATTGGCGCCGGTATTGCTCCGCGAGCTCAGCCAGCGCGAACTTCAGGTCGCTGGCCGCCGCCACCCGCACCGGGGCGCGCGGCGACCGGGCGGCGCCGGCGGCCACGACGCCTGCCGCACTGGCGGCTGCCGCACTGGCGGCCAGCAGGGTCAGGAATCCGCGTTTGCGCAT
>JAJNBO010000171.1 GCA_021156245.1 Ramlibacter sp.
GCATCATCATGCGGCGCGCCGGCGGCAGGTTGCCTTCGATGTGGTCGTGTTCCGCGAAGGAGAAGTGGATCGGCATCGGCTCGCTGCTGGTCCCCACCTCGAGCGGGACGCCGTGGTTCTGCAGCAGCAGCTGGAACTGCTCCAGGTAGTACGGTGCGTACAGGTCCGGACGCGTGAGCGTGGTTTCGTAGCGCCCCGCGCTGGCCACGAAGCCGTAGCTGAGGCCCGAGTTTTCCAGTTGCGCCTGCGGGATCACGCTGTCGGTCTGGATGCGCACGAACGGATAGCAGCCTCGCACGCGCCCGGGCAGCGAGTCTCCCGCCACGAACCGCTGCATCGCCTCGCGCAGGTGGTTGATCTGCTGCGCATAGATCGTCTGCACCTGCGCCAGCGCGCTTTGCGCGTCGGTGTGGAAAGTGGGCGCGATGAAAGGCGGCATGAAAGGCATGCGCCTATTGTGCAACCGCCATGCGCAAGGTCTTTTCGACCCGGCCGGCGGTGCGCCACTGTCCTACAAGGTGAAACGGCCCCAGACGACGTTACAACTTGCCTCCTCCGACGAAAGTTCAGGCATCGAAAACGACGCCTGACAAGAGCGAAATCAAAGGAGTTCAAGAAAATGACGACGCAAACCGTGGCAGCCAACCCCTTTGCCCTGATGGTCGACCCCGCCCAGGTTCGCGCCCACATCGACAGCTCCGAACAACTGGGAAAACTCAGTCAGCGCCAGTGCCACCCCCTCGACCGCGCCGTCATTCGCTGCGCCAGCGCCGAAATCGCCGCTTTCGACGCCAAGATCGACCGCACCACGATCTACCTGCCGCCGGAAGAAGAGAAGCAGGCCCCCGTCACCCGCACCTACACGCGCCGCGTCAACTGACGCTGCGCGCCGGTCCGCAAGGCGTCAGCTGACGCGGCGGATCGGGATCCCGAGGGGTTGCGGCCGCGGCGGATTCACCTGCTGCTGTCGCAACCAGACTTCCTCGCGGCGCTCCTGGTCCCGGCGCGCCTGTTCCGCGGCCAGCGCGCGCTGGCGCAACTCCTCTTCACGCCGCGCCTGCTCTTCGCGCTGGGCCTGCTCCTGCCGCGCCTGCAGTTCGCGGTGGCGCTTGGCTTCGGCCTCGCGCGCCTGCTGCGCGCGGCGCGCCTGCACCGTCTGTTCCTCGCGCCCAGCCTGCTCCTGCAGGCGCGCCAGTTGCTGGCGGCGCGCGTCGGCCAGGCGCGCTTCTTCGGCCTTGCGAGCCTGCCCGATGCGCCTTTCCTCTTCGGCCCTGCGCGCCTGGGCCAGCCGCTTTTCCTCGGCGGCCTTGCGAGCGGCGGCGGCCACCGCGGCGCGGCGCTCTTCCTCGCGCTTGGCGATCGCCCGTTTCTGCTCCTGCTTCTGCTCCGCTTCGCGCCGGGCCAGCGCCAGGCGGCGCTCTTCGTCCGCCTTCTTGGCGGCGACGGCGCGGCGGCGCTCCTCGGCGCGCTTGGCGTCGGCGCTGGCCGCGGCCGTGCGCCGCTGCTGCTCGGCGCGCGCGGCGGCCGCCCGCTCCTCGGCGCGTTCCTGTTCTTCTTCGGCGGCCCGCTTCGCCGCAAGCCGCTTCTGCTCCTGCTGCTCGCGGGCAGCGCGGGCCTGGGCGGCCTTGGCCTGCTGCGCCTGCCGCTTTTCCGCGGCAGCTTCCGCGCGCGCGGCGGCTTCCGCGCGCGCGGCGGCTTCCGCTTGCGCTTCTGCCCGGGCCGCCGCGTGCGCCTCGGCGCGCGCCCGCGCTTCGGCGGCCGCGCGGGCGGCATCCGCCTGCGCGGCCTGGGCCGCCGTGCCCGGCGCAGTCACCCGCAGGGCGGCGGCGCCGGCATGGGCCGGTCCAACTTGCAGGTTGGGAATGGCCTGGGCCTTGGCGGGAGCGACCGGTGGCGCGGGAGCCTGCGCCGCTGCCATCGGCGGAAGTTGCGCGGGCGGCATCTTGGCTTGCGCCAGCGGGCCGGGCGCAGCCGCGGGCTTGGCGCCCGGAAGCGACGCGGCGGGGCCGGAGATGATGATGTCGCGACCCTTGTTCACCAGCGTGGTCGTGGGCGGCGCGACCGGCGCGACCGGCGCGGACTGTGCCACCGCCGGCATGCTCACCGTGGGCTCGCCACGGCGGCGGGCGCCGGCCCAGCGGTCGAAATCGTCGGTGGCCGCGAAGGCAGCTTGCGGGCCGCGCGCGAGATTGCGCTCGCGGAAGATCACGCGCTGGCCATTGCGCACCTCCATCGCCTCGCCCTTTTCGCCGTAGACAACGCCAGCGCCGGTGAGCACCGCGACGCGCGTGACGCCCTGCTTCGAGTCGACGTCGATCCGGTAGTCGCCTACCGCGCGGGCACGGAAGGCCAGGTTGGGCGTGCCGATCTCGAAGCTGTCGCCCGGCTGCATGCGGGTGACGGAGAAAGCCACGCTGCCCTGGGTGAGGCTCAATTGCGTGGCGTTCTCGACGACGTTTTCCAGGACCAACTGCGTCTGGCTGTCCAGCCGCAGCGCGTGGCCGCCGGCTTGCAATTCGGCGCGGGAGCCGCGGTCAGTCCAGAGCCGGTCGCCGCGCTTGAGCACGCGGCGCGGCTGCACGTCCTGCCATTCGGTGTCGCCCTGCGGCGCGTAGGCGACGGATCCCTCGGCGTGCTGGAGGTGCGCGGCCGGCACGGACACCACTTGCGCCCATGCGGCGCCACCGCATGCCAAGGCCAGGGCTGCCAGGGCGAAGGTCCACCGGCGGGAGCCCCTGCCTCCGGTGCGTGTGACATGCTGCGCGTCCATGCGATATTGAACGCCTGAGCCACCGTTTCCGTGAACAAAGACCGTGTAAAGCCCGCAGAGCCAGCGTGACTTTCCGTTGGTCGCGTGAAATTCTCACGCGGCCGTTTTCAGGGCGCGACCGGCTCCCGCATGGTGACGAACTCTTCCGCAGCGGTCGGGTGGATGCCGATGGTCGCGTCGAACACGGCCTTGGTGGCGCCCGCTTTCAGCGCGACGGCAAATCCCTGGACGATCTCGCCAGCTTCGGGCCCGACCATGTGGAGACCCACCACACGGTCGCTCGCGGCATCCACCACGAGCTTCATCAGCGTGCGCTCACTGTTTCCGCTGAGCGTGTGCTTCAAGGCCTTGAATTCCGAGCGGAAGATGCGAACCGCCCCATGACGCGCGCGCGCCTCGGACTCCGAGAGGCCGACCGTGCCGATGTTGGGATGGGTGAAGACGGCCGTGGGCACCAGTTCATAGGCCATGGAGCGCTCGCCGGACCCGAACAGCTGGTCCACCACCACCATGGCTTCGGCCAATGCCACGGGCGTCAGCTGCAGGCGCGCGGTCACGTCGCCGATGGCCAGGATGGAGGACACGGAGGTGCGAAACCGTTCGTCGACTTCGATGGCGCCGGCCTTGCCTTGCCGCACGCCGACAGCCTCGAGGCCGAGGCCACTGGCATTCGGCACCCGGCCGGTCGCATACAGCACCGAGTCCGCCACCAGCATCTCGCCCCCGGACAGGGTGAGGTGAAAACCGTCGGCGCGCTTCGCGATCGCGCTCACCTCGGTACGCACCCGCAGGTCGACGCCGTTCTTGCGCGTCTCCTGCGCCAGGAAGTCCTGCACCTCGTGGTCGAAGCCGCGCAGCACCTGCTCACCCCGGTAGATCTGCGTGACGTGCGAACCCAGGCCGTTGAAGATCGACGCGAATTCGCAGGCGATGTAGCCACCGCCGACCACCGCCAGCCGGTGCGGAAAGGGATCGAGGTCGAACATGCTGTCGGAGGTCAGCACGCATTCCCGCCCCGGAAAGTCCGGCACGGTGGGCGTGCCGCCGGTCGCCAGCAGGATGTGCTTCGCGCGCCAGCGCCGCATGCCGGCGGTGGTCTGGACCTGCACCGTGTGCGCATCGACGACCGTGGCCCACCCCCGCACCACCTGCACCCCGGCGCCGTGGAGCAGGTCGGCATACACCTTGTTCAGGCGGCCGATCTCGCCGGCCCGGTTGGCCTTGAGTGCCTGCCAGTCGAAGCGGGGCTTCCCCACGTCCCAGCCGAAGCCGGCCGCGTCGCGGAAGTCCTCGGCGTAGTGCGCCGCGAAGCTATAGAGCTTCTTCGGAATGCAGCCCACGTTGACACAGGTGCCGCCAAGGGCGGCTGCCTCGGCCAGCACCACGCGGGCGCCGCGCTGGGCCGACATGCGCGCCGCACGCACGCCGCCGCTGCCGCCGCCGACGACGAAGAGGTCGCAATCGAATCCGCTCATCCGCTTTCTCCTTGGCAGCGCACTGGCTGCATGGCTCGACTGTAGGCGCTGCCTTACGACCCTGCAGGGCAGCGGCCAGTACCATTCGCGCCATGCATCTTTCCACGTGGTACCGCCGGGTGGGCCGCACCAGCCTGGCGCCCGTGCGCTGGGCGGCGGCGTGGGCGCGCATCACGTTCTTCGGTTCGGTGATGGTGGTGCGCGCGCTGTCGCCGCGCAGCTATGGCCCCGAGACCCGCTACAACCTGGCGCGGCACGTCTACCTCGACACCGCGCCCATCCTCGGCTGGTTCACGGTCCTCATCGCGCTGTTCACGCTGATCATCACCCGCATCGTGGTGTCCACCTCGTCGCGCTACGGCCTGTCCGAGTACGCGCTCGAGATGGTGATCCGGGTCCTGGTCGTCGAACTGATCCCGCTGACGGCCGCGCTGTTCGTGGCCTTGCGCTGCACCATCCCGAGCGGCGCGGCGCTGGTGGAGATGCGCGGGACGGGGCACTTCGGCGAGCTGCACCGCAGGCGCCTCGACCCGATCACCGTGGAGGTCCTGCCGCGGCTGATCGCGGGCATCTTCTGCAGCGTGACCCTCACGGCCCTGAGCTGCATCGTCGCCGGGGTGCTGGCCTATCCGGCCGTCTACGGCTTCACTTCGGCCGCCCTGGACGGATACGTCCACATGGCGGGGCGCGTGTTCGACCCGCTGTTCACCTTCATCTTCGTGCTGAAAGTCGCCTTCTTCGCCATCGCCGTGTCCATCATCCCCATGGCCTCCGGGTTGAACAACATCGAGGACGACGGCTCGCGCGAGAGCGCAGCGCTCCAGGGCCTGGTGCGCATGTTCGGCGTGCTGCTGGTGCTGCAGGCGCTGGCCCTGGTGGGCAACTACTTCTGACCATGGCCGACGAACCCAAGCGCGCACCCCCGCCGCCGGATACCTCGGCGCAGAAGTCCGAGCCCGCGGGCAAGAACGTGCCCGTGAAGAACCTGCAGCTGAAGGCCGCGCTGCTGCTTGCCTTCACGCTTGCATTGATCCTGGCCGCCGCGTTGTTCCTCGTGCAGGCCCGCGGCTACTTCGAACCCAAGCAGCGGCTCGTGCTGGTGACCGACAACGCGGAGGGCGTGGTCGCCGGCATGGATCTCACGTTTTCTGGCTTCCCGATCGGGACGGTCCGGCGCGTTTCGCTCGGCGACCGGGGCAACGTCATGATCGAGATCGACGTGCGCAGGGAGGACGCCAAGTGGCTGCGCGCCTCCAGCGTGTTCACGCTGGTCACGCCGATCTTCGGCGCCTCGCAGCTGCGCGCCTACAGCGGCGTGCTGACCGACCCGCCGCTGGAACCCGGGGCGCAGCGGCCCGTGCTGCGCGGCGACTTCAACGAGGAGATCGGACGGGTGATCGGCGCGACCCGCGACGTGCTGGACAACCTGAACCAGATCACGGCGGAAAGCTCCGAGTTCAACCGCTCCATGGCCAACCTGCAGGTGTTCACCGAGAAGCTGCAGAGCCGGCGCGGCGCGCTGCATGCGATCTTCGGCAACGAGGAGGACGCGCGCAAGCTGGTGGCGGCGGTGGAGCGCGCCAACGCCGCGATGGCGCAGATCCAGACGCTGGCGAATCGCGGCAGCACGCTGGTGCAGAACGCGGACACGTGCGTGTTCGCACGCGGCGGCGTTGCCGACGACGCGCAGGCCAGCCTGCAGGAGCTGCGCTCGCTGCTGGTCGACGCGCGCGGCAGCCTGCAGAAGATGGATTCCGTGCTCACCGAGGCGCAGGGCGTGGCCGGCAACGTGCGCACGGCCACCGAGGACCTGGGCAGCCTGCGCACCGACGTCGAAGTGAACCTGCGCAAGATCGAAGACCTGGTCAACGACCTGAACCGGAAATTCCCTTTCGCGAAAGAGCGCAGGGTGGAACTGCCATGAGGAGCCTGCTCCTGCTCGCGGCCGCCTTGCTGGTGGCTGCATGCGGCA
>JAJNBO010000172.1 GCA_021156245.1 Ramlibacter sp.
TGGCCTCTGTTTCTTGTGTCATGGTGTGGAGGGCCGAAAGAGGGAAGGGGATTATGGGACGCGCGGTCGAGCACGGCCTGTAGGAAAAGCCCGACAAACCATTGGGGACTGGCAGCTAGCTGAGCAAGCCCGGCAGCTCGGACATGGACGCGAAGGTATGCGCGGCGCCGGCGCCCAGCAGGGCCGCGGGTGCGTCATGGCCGGCTTCCGCCGGGCTGTAGCCAAAGACAGTGGCGCCCGCCGCGATTCCTGCGGTGACACCGGTCACCGTGTCCTCGACGATCGCGCAGCGCTCCGCCCGCACGCCCAGCGGCTCCATGGCGGCGAGATAGACGTCCGGGAACGGCTTCGACCGTGGCGTCTCGTGACCGCTGAACACCCGGCCCTCGAAGTACTCCATCAGCCCGCACTTGCGCAACTGCAGTTCCACCTTGAAACGGTCGGCGCCGGAACAGCAGGCGATGCGTCCCCGGAACCGATCGCTCAGTGCGGCCACTGCCTCGACGGCGCCCGGGATGGGCTGGACGCGCGCAATGAGGCCTTCGTTGCGGCGCTCGCGGAAGCGCACGAACCATTCCTCGGTCAGGGGCCGGCCGGTGCGCCTTTCGATGAGCGCGCGTTCGTCCTTGACCGCCTTGCCCACGAACAGGCGCATGCATTCCTCCGGGGACAGCTTCCAGCCGAGGTCCTCCAGCATGTCGCGCAACACGCCGTTGGTGATGCCTTCGCTGTCCACCAGCACGCCGTCGCAGTCGAACAGCACCGCATCGAATCGCCCCGTCACTTCAGTTCTCCGTCCACGTAGTACCAGCGCCCATCCTCGCACACGAAGCGGCTGCGTTCGTGCAGCCGGTGGGCACGGCCCCCGGCGCGCGAGCGCGCGAGGAACTCGACCTCGGCATGGGTTGCATCGACGACACGGTGGTCGCGCACAGCGAGGCCCAGCCATTTGAGGCCCGGCTCGAAGTCGACGCTCGCCGGCCGCTGCGACGGATGCCAGGTGGCGAGCAGGTAGTCGGCGTCCTCGAGCACGAAGGCGCAGTAGCGCGATCGCATCAGCGACTCCGCGTCCGGTGCAGGGCTGTGCTCGAAGTCGGCAAGGAAGCGCCCGCAGCAGCGCGCAAAGGCAAGCGGCCTGTGGCGCTCGTCGCCGCGGCCGCAGGGGCATGGCCCCTCGGCCGTGACCTGCGCGGCGCTCACGCCAGCGCTCGCTGGATCAGGATCTTCTGGACGTCCGACGTGCCTTCGTAGATCTGGCAGACCCGCACGTCGCGCCAGATGCGCTCCACCGGGAAGTCGCTCACATAGCCATATCCGCCGAGCGTCTGGATGGCGGCGCTGCACACCTGTTCGGCCATCTCGCTGGCGAACAGCTTGGCCATCGCCGCTTCCTTGAGGCACGGCTGGCCGGCATCCCGCAGCGCGGCGGCGTGCCAGATCAATTGCCGCGCCGCCTCGATCTGCGTCGCGCAGTCCGCCAGCCGGAAACCGACCGCCTGGTGATTGAAGATGGCGGTGCCGAAGCTCTGGCGCTCCTTGGCGTACTGCAGGGCGGCCTCGAAGGCGCTGCGGGCCATGCCGACGCTTTGCGCGGCAATGCCGATGCGCCCGCCCTCCAGGGCCGACAGGGCGATGCGGTAGCCCTCGCCCTCTTCCCCGACCAGGTTCTCCGCCGGGATGCGGCAATCCTCGAAGTTGATCTGCGCCGTGTCGCTGGAGTGCTGGCCCACCTTCTCCTCGAGCCGCGCGACCACGTAGCCGGGCGTGTCGGTCGGCACCAGGAAGGCGCTCATGCCGCGCTTGCCCGCGCCCTTGTCGGTGACGGCGATCACCACCGCGAGCTGGCCGTTCTTGCCGCTGGTGATGAACTGCTTCACGCCATTCAGCACGTAGTGGTCGCCCTGCTTCGTCGCGGTGGTCGTGAGGGCGGAGGCATCGCTGCCCACGTGCGGCTCGGTGAGACAGAACACGCCCAGCATTTCACCCTGCGCCAGCCGCGTGAGCCACTTCTTCTGCGCCTCGTTGCCGTACCGCATGAGGATCGCATTGACCGGGCAGTTGGTGACGCTGATCGCCGTGCTGGTGCCGCCATCGCCGGCGGCGATTTCCTCGAGCACGATCGCCAGCGTCATGTAGTCGAGCCCGGCGCCGCCGTATTCCTCGGGCACGCAGATGCCGTAGGCGCCGAGCGCGGCAAGCCCCTGGTGCGCCTCCTTCGGGAAAGTGTGCTCACGGTCCCACCGGGGGGCGTTCGGCCACAGTTGCTCGCGGGCGAACGCGCGCACCGCGTCGCGGATCATTTCCTGGTCCGGGTTCAGCAGCATGAGGGTCTACCAGCCCGCGAAGGGCCGGCCGTCGTAGTCGAGGAATGCACCTTGCCGGTCCCGCGTGAGCCCCGCGACCGCCTTGCGCATGGAGGAGACGCTGTCCTGCACGGTGAGCGGAGCGCCGGCGCCACCCATGTCGGTCTGCACCCAGCCCGGGCTGATGGCGACCATCGTGGCCCGCGGGTAATCCGGCTGGGCGGCGGCGACCGCCATGTTGAGCGCCGCCTTGCTGGCGCGGTACACCCAGCCATAGCTGGAATCGACGCCGGCGATGTGGCCCATGCGGCTGCTGATGAAGGCGAACTTGCCCCCAGCCGCGGCCACCAGCGGCGCGACTTGCGGGATCACCTGCATGGCGCCCCACACATTGGTGCGCATCACGCGGTCGAATTCGTCCTGCGCGGGCGGCTGGGTGGCGCCGCCGCGCGACATCACGCCCGCAACGTACAGCGCGATGTCGATCTTCTCGTCGTCCAGCTGCCATCCGAGGCCGCTGACGCTGGCCGTGTCGGTCACGTCCAGCCGCAAGGGCTGCGCGCCGAGCGACTGCAGCGCGGCGAGCCCCGCGTCGTCGCGCGCGGTGGCGATCACGCGGTCACCGGCGGCACGGTACTGGCGCACGAACTCGTGGCCGATGCCGCGCGACGCGCCGATGACGAGGACGGTGGTCAGACCAGCTCCAGTGCCACCGCCGTGCCTTCGCCGCCGCCGATGCACAGCGTGGCGATGCCGCGCTTGCCGCCGCGCGCCTTCAGCGCATGCAGCAGCGTGACCATGATGCGCGCGCCGGAGGCTCCGATCGGGTGGCCGAGCGCACAGGCGCCGCCGTTGACGTTGACGATGTCGTGCGACACCTTCAACTCGTGCATCAGCGCCATCGGCACCACGGCGAACGCCTCGTTCACCTCCCACAGGTCGACATCGGCCACCTTCCAGCCCGTCCGGGCCAGCAGCTTCTGCGTGGCGCCGACCGGCGCCGTGGTGAACCACTCCGGCTCCTGCGCGTGGGTGGCATGGCCGACGATGCGGGCCAGCGGCTTGACACCCAGACGCTTGGCCGTGCTCTCGGTCATCATCACCAGCGCGGCGGCGCCGTCATTGATGGAGGAGCTGGAAGCGGCGGTGATCGTGCCGTCCTTCTTGAACGCCGGCTTGAGCTGCGGGATCTTGTCCAGCTTGACCTTGCCCGGGCCTTCGTCGATGGAGACCACGCGCTCGCCGGCACGGTCCTTCACGGTGACCGGCACGATCTCGGTGGCGAACGCACCGGACTCCGTGGCCTTCTTGGCGCGCTGCACCGAGGCGGTGGCAAAGGCGTCCTGCGCCTCGCGCGAGAAGTTGTACTTGGCCGCGCACTCCTCGCCGAACGTGCCCATCGAGCGGCCGGCCTGGTAAGCGTCCTCCAGCCCGTCGAGCATCATGTGGTCATAGATCTTGTCGTGCCCCATGCGGTAGCCGCCACGGCCCCTGAGCATGAGGTAGGGAGCGTTGGTCATGCTCTCCATGCCGCCGGCCACCATGATCTCGTGGGTGCCCGCCAGCAGCATGTCGTGCGCGAACATGGCGGCCTTCATGCCGGAGCCGCACATCTTGGACAGCGTGACGGCGCCGGAGCTCTTGGGCAGCCCGCCCTTGAAGGCGGCCTGGCGCGCCGGGGCCTGGCCCTGGCCCGCCATCAGGCAGTTGCCGAACAGCACTTCGCCGACGGCGTCCGACGGGATGCCGGCGCGCTCGACGGCGGCCTGGATCGCCGCGCCGCCAAGGTCGTGCGCGGCCAGCCCGGAAAAGTCGCCCTGGAAGCCCCCCATGGGGGTGCGGGCGGCGCCGACGATGACGATGGATTCAGCCATGAAAGTCACTCCTTAAAGGATCGAGGAAACGATGGATCCCCGCTCTTCGGCGGCGATCCGGCGGATGTATTGCTGGAACTCGGGGTCCTCGCCGCGCAGCAGCAGCGGCAAGGCGTTGTGGAAGTCCTCACGCCGGCACCACTCGCGCATGTAGTCGTCCCAGCTGTTCCACCGCCGGCGGTCCGCCTCGCCCATGTCGTCGGCATAGGAGACGAGGTAGGCGCGCTCGAACAGCGAGATCAGCATGTCGAAGATCACAAGCATACGCTCGCGCTGCTCGGGGGTGGGGTTGGGAAGCGGCTCGTTGCTGCGCAGCTGCAGGTCGGGGTGCGACAGCACGACCTTGAGGAAATCGTTGTAGGCGTCGGAGAGCAGCTGGTACTGCTCCTCCTCCTCGTTGTTGCGCTCCTTGCGCTGTTCCCAGGCAAAGAAGAGGATCGCCATCGGCAGGCCGAGCGTGGTCACCACGTAGCTGGCGATCTCCCAGAAATCGCGCCAGGAAGAATTCATGGCCGTGCCTTGATCCAGGAGGAGATGTCGCCGACCACGCGGTCCTCGATGCCATTGAAGCCGTGATGGGCCCAGGCATCGCATTCCGCTCCCCTGGTGACACCGCCGTCGTAGGTGAGCAATTCGCTGCGGCCGGCCGGCAGTTGCCTCATCAGCGCGGGCAGGAGCGCGGGGTCGCAGATCTGGCATGCGTCCTTCTGGTGATGGACGACGAGCACAGGGAGCTTGGCGCCGGTGAGGTCGATCTCCGTCACCGGTCGCGCGCTCGTGGCGACGGCCCAGCGGCCGCGCGCGACGATGGTGGACGTGAGCACGATGCCGTCGGGCGCCTCGGCGCCCTGCAGCACGCGTGCCGCCTCCGCTGCCGAATGCGTGCCGCGGCTGGTGCCGACCAGCCACACGGGCTTGCCCCAGGTCCGGCGCGCCCACGCCACGACGGCGCCGAGGTCCGCGGCGTGCTCGGCGCTTTCGCGGAAGTTGCCGCCCAGGTCGCGCCGGTCGCTCGGCGGGTCCAGGACCACGACGGCATGGCCGCGCTCCAGGAAAAGCGACCGCGAGCGGACCAGGAAGTTGGCCTCGAAGCGCAGGCTGCCGTTGCCGAAGATGCCGACCTGGCCGGTGCTGCCCGTGAGCAGCACGACCACGGAAGCCGGTTCCGCGGCCGGGCGCAAGACCAACGCGCGCTGGGTGACGTTCGGTCGGGTGGGCAGGTCGAGCACTTCTGCCGTCTGGGCCGAAGCAGCCGCCGCGATGCAGGCGAACAAGATGGCGGCGAGTCGCCTCATGCCGGCACCTCGCTGCGCTCGGGCGCTCGCCGCGCGAACCGCTTGTCACGATCGTACGGGAACACGTCGTGCACGTGGCCGGCGAGGATGCGCTCCTTGTGCTGTTGCCAGAAGGCTGGGTCGAGCAGGTCGCCGTGGTGCTTCATGAAAACCTCGCGCACCGCCGGATGGCCCAGGAGGAAGGGCGCGAAGCTTTCCGGGAAGACGTCCCTGGGGCCGACCTTGTACCAGACCTCGCCGGACATCTCCTCCTCCTCCGTGCGCGGCGGCGGCACCTTGCGGAAATTGCAGTCGGTGAGGTATTCGATCTCGTCGTAGTCGTAGAACACGACCTTGCCGTTGCGCGTGACGCCGAAGTTCTTCCACAGCATGTCGCCGGGGAAGATGTTGGCGGCCACGAGGTCCTTGATCGCGTTGCCGTATTCGAGGACGGCGCGTTCCACCTGGCCCCGCTCGCCCGCCTCGAAGGCTTCCTGCAGGTAGATGTTCAGCGGGATCATGCGGCGTTCGATGTAGAGGTGCTTGATGATCACCTCTTCGTGGCCGTCGCCGTCGCGGTCGCCCACTTCCAGCTGGCTCGGGGCGAAGGCGCGGATCTCCTCCAGCAGCTCGTCCTCGAACCGGTCGCGTGCGAACGCCACCTCGCTGTACTCCAGCGTGTCGGCCATGCGCCCCACCCGGTCGTGCTGCTTGACCAGCAGGTACTTGCCCTGGACCTGCTCGCGCGAGGTGTCCTTCTGCGGCG
>JAJNBO010000173.1 GCA_021156245.1 Ramlibacter sp.
GGACAGGGCAGCACGTTCACCGTGGTGCTGCCGGTGGAATACCGCGCGTCGCTGGCGCAGGAACCCGTTGCGATGGTCCCGCCCACGTCCACCCCCTCCGCCGCGCGCAGCAGCCCTCCCCCTGCCCCGGCGCCGGCGCAAGCCCCGCGCGCAGCGGCGGCTGCCTTCGCGGACGACCGCGACCGTCCCGATCCCTCGCGCCGCACGGTGCTGGTGGTCGAGGACGACGAACGCTTTGCCGCCATCCTGTTCGACCTGGCGCACGAGCTCGGCTACCGCTGCCTGGTGGCGCTGGATGCGCGCGAGGCGACCGAGCTCGTGGCGCAACAGCTGCCCGACGCCGTGCTGCTGGACATCCTGCTGCCCGACGAAACCGGGCTGGCGGTGCTGGAGAAGCTCAAGGCCGACCCGCGCACCCGCCACGTGCCGGTGCACATCCTGTCCGGCGAGGACCGCGTGGAACCCGCGCTGCAGCTCGGGGCCATCGGCTATGCGCGCAAGCCGGCCACGCGCGAACAGCTGCAGGAGGTGTTCTCGCGGCTCGAGGACAAGCTGAGCCAGAAGGTCAAGCGCGTCCTGCTGGTGGAGGACGACCCGCGCCAGCAGGAAAGCGTGAAGGCGCTGATCGGCGACGGCGACGTCGAGATCGTCGCCGTGGCGCAGGGCGACGAGGCGCTGCGTGCGCTCAACGCGTCCGTCTTCGACTGCATGGTGATCGACCTGAAGCTGCCCGACATGAGCGGCCAGCAGCTGCTCGAACGCATGGCGGCCGGCGAAAGCAAGTCGTTCCCGCCGGTGATCGTCTACACGGGGCGCAACCTGACGCGCACAAGGTGGAGACGCAGCTGTCCACGGAGCGGCAGAAGATGCTGCGCACCGCGCGCAGCCGGGACAAGGCCTTCGAGGGCCGCACCATCCTGGTGGTCGACGACGACATGCGCAACATCTTCGCCCTGACCAGCGCGCTGGAGCACAAGGGCGCGGCGGTGGAAGTGGCGCGCAACGGCGTGGAGGCGCTGCGCAAGCTCGAGGAAGACCCGGACGGCGTCGACCTCGTGCTGATGGACATCATGATGCCGGAGATGGACGGCTTCACCGCCACCCGCGAGATCCGCAAGAACCCGCGCTGGGAGAAGCTGCCCGTCATCGCCGTCACGGCCAAGGCCATGAAGGAAGACCAGGAGAAGTGCCTGGCCGCCGGCGCCAACGACTACCTGGCCAAGCCCATCGAGCTGGAGCGCCTGTTCTCGCTGCTGCGCGTGTGGATGCCCAAGGTCGAACGCATTGCCTGAGGCGCCCGTGCCGCTGTCGGTCACCGATATCGAGATCCGCCTGCTGGTGCAGGCGGTGTACCTGCGCTACGGCCACGACTTCCGCGACTACGCGCAGGCCTCGCTCAAGCGCCGCGTGCTGCAGGCGCAGCAGCGCATGGGCGCGGCGTCCATCTCGGCGCTGCAGGAGCGCGTGCTGCACGACGGCGAGGAGTTCGCGCGGCTGCTGCAATACCTCACGGTGCCGGTCAGCGAGATGTTCCGCGACCCCGCCTACTTCCTCGCGCTGCGGCGCCACGTGATGCCGGTGCTGCGCACCTATGCGTCGCTCAAGGTGTGGGTCGCCGGTTGCAGCACCGGTGAAGAGCCCTATTCCCTGGCGATCCTGCTGCACGAGGAAGGGCTGCTCGAGCGCACCATCCTCTACGCGACGGACATCAACCATGCGTCGCTGGAGAAAGCCAAGCAAGGCATCTTCGCGCTGGAGAACATGCAGGGCTTCACGCGCAACTACCAGGCGGCGGGCGGCAAGCGCGGCTTCAGCGACTACTACACGGCCGCGTACGGCGGCGCCTTGCTGGACAAGCGCCTGCGCGACGCGATCACCTTCGCCGACCACAGCCTGGCGACCGACGCGGTGTTTTCCGAGACACAGCTGGTGTCGTGCCGCAACGTGCTGATCTACTTCAACCGCAGCCTGCAGGACCGGGCGCTCGGCCTGTTCCACGAGTCGCTCACGAACCGCGGCTTCCTGGGCCTCGGCTCCAAGGAGACGCTGGACTTCTCCGCCTACGCCGACCGCTTCGAGCCCGTGAGCCGGCCGGACCGCCTGTACCGCCGCAAGCCGGAGGCCCGATGAAGACGAGGATCCCGCAGGGATTCAGGTTCGAGGCGGAAGCGGTGGCGATCGGCGCCTCCGCGGGAGGCATCGACGCCCTGTTCCAACTGCTGCAGGACCTGGAGCCGCCGGTGGAGGCCGCGCTCGTCCTGGTGCTGCACCTGCCGGAGCAGCACGAGAGCCGGCTGCCGCAGGTGTTCGGCCATCGCACGAAGCTCCCGGTCGAGGAGGCGCAGCCGCATGCGCCGGTGCGGCCCGGCACGATCTACTTCGCCCCGCCGGGCTACCATCTGCTGGTGGAGGGCGACCGCACGTTTTCACTGAGCTGCGACCCGCCGGTGCTGTTCTCGCGCCCCTCGATCGACGTGCTCCTGGAGTCGTGCGCCGAGGCCTATGGCGATCGCCTGGCCGGCATGGTGCTCACTGGCGCCAACGAGGACGGCGCCCGCGGGCTGGCAGCCGTGAAGGCCTGCGGCGGCCTCGCCGCCGTGCAGGACCCGGCCGAGGCCCAGCACGACGTGATGCCGGAGGCTGCCATCCGGGCGGCCCGCCCCGATTTCGTCCTGTCGCTGACAGGATTGCGCAGCCTGCTGCACACTGTGGTCCGACGATGAGTTCAGAACCCTTGGCCGTCAACGTCCTGCTGGTCGACGACCTCCAGGAGAACCTGCTCGCGCTGGAGGCGCTGATCCGCCAGCCGGGCCGCCGCATCTTCACCGCGCGCTCCGGCGACGAAGCGCTCTCGCTGATGCTGGAGCATTCCTTCGCGCTCGCCATCCTCGACGTGCAGATGCCGTCCATGAACGGCTTCGAGCTGGCCGAGCTGATGCGCGGGACCGAACGCACGCGCACCATCCCCATCGTGTTCGTCAGCGCGGCCGGGCGCGAGCTGAACTACGCGTTCCAGGGCTACGAATCCGGCGCGGTGGACTTCCTGTACAAGCCGCTGGACCCGCACGCCGTGCGCAGCAAGGTCAACGTCTTCGTCGACCTGGCGCGCCAGCGACAGCAGCTGCAGGAGGCCAAGGCGGACCTGCAGCGCGCCGTCAACATGCGCGACGACTTCATGTCGCTCATCGCGCACGAGCTGCGCAACCCCCTGAACTCGGTGTACCTGCAGGCGCAGCTGCGCCGCAAGATGCTCTCCAGCCCGCGGCCACCCGATCCGCAGGCGATGATCAAGATGGTGGAGCGCGACGAGCGCCAGATCCGCAGCATGGTGCGGCTGCTCGACGACATGCTGGACGTCTCCCGCGCCCGCACCGGCAACCTGGCCATCGTGCCCGGTCCCTTCGACCTAGCCGCCTCGGCGCGGGCGGTGGTGGAGGCGATCCAGGCGCAGGCCGAAGGCTCCGGCGTGGCGCTCACGCTGGCGGCGCCCGACACGCTGCCCATGGTGGGCGACGAGTTCCGCGTCGAGCAGGTGATCACCAACCTGCTGACCAACGCCCTGCGCTACGGGCAGGGCAAGCCGGTCACCGTGGCGGTCGGCACCCGCGAGCACGAGCCGGAGGCTTTCGTTTCCGTCCGCGACCAGGGGATGGGCATCGCGGAGGCGGACCAGGAGCGCATCTTCGAGCAGTTCGAGCGCACCGACGGCGTCTCGCAGATCGCAGGCCTCGGCCTGGGCCTCTACATCGCCCGCCAGATCGCCCAGGCGCACCAGGGCCGGCTGGAGGTACGCAGCGCCCCCGGCGAGGGCGCCGAGTTCATCCTGTCCCTCCCACTGCCCAACTAGCCGCGTGCCAAAATCGCCGGTTCGGCCGGGGTTCTTCCTGGCCCATTCCAATCCGAGGACAAGAACATGGACGCAGAACGCATCAACCTGATCGGCACCACCCTGGGCGACCTGCAGGCGCGCACGCAGGACCTCCGGGGGTATCTTTGACTTCGATGCCAAGTCGGAGCGCCTGAGGACGGTCAACGCCTCGCTCGAGGATCCCACGGTCTGGAACGATCCCAAGAAGGCGCAGGAGTTGGGCCGCGAGAAGAAGCAGCTGGACGACATCGTCGTCACCCTGTCGAGCCTGCAGACAGAGCTGGCCGACAACCTCGAACTGTTCGAGATGAGCAAGGAAGAAGGCGATGAAGCCGGCCTTGCCAGCATCGAAGCCGACGCCGCCAAGCTGGCCGCGATCGTCGAGAAGCTCGAATTCCGCCGAATGTTCAACCAGCCGGCGGACCCGAGCAACTGCTTCCTCGACCTGCAGGCCGGCGCCGGCGGCACCGAAGCGTGCGACTGGGCCAGCATGCTGATGCGGCAGTACCTGAAGTACGCCGAGCGCAAGGGCTTCAAGGCCACGGTCGAAGACGAGACACCGGGCGACACGGCCGGGATCAAGGGCGCCACGCTCAAGATCGAGGGCGACTATGCCTTCGGCCTGCTGCGCACCGAGACCGGCGTGCACCGCCTGGTACGCAAGTCGCCATTCGACTCGTCGGGCGGCCGTCACACCAGCTTTGCGAGCGTGTTCGTCTACCCGGAGATCGACGACTCGATCGAGATCGACATCAATCCGGCGGACGTGCGCACCGACACCTATCGCGCGTCCGGCGCGGGCGGCCAGCACATCAACAAGACCGATTCGGCGGTGCGGCTGACGCACATCCCGACGGGCATCGTGGTGCAGTGCCAGGACAGCCGCTCGCAGCACTCGAACCGCGACGTGGCCTGGCGCCGCCTGCGTTCGCGCCTGTACGACTTCGAGATGCGCAAGCGCATGGAGGCGCAGCAGAAGCTGGAAGACAGCAAGACCGACGTCGGCTGGGGCCACCAGATCCGCAGCTACGTGCTGGACCAGAGCCGCATCAAGGACCTGCGCACCAACGTCGAGATCTCGAATACGCAGAAGGTGCTGGACGGCGATCTCGATGCCTTCATCGAGGCGTCGCTGAAACAGGGCGTGTGATGCCCACCCGCGCCCTGATCCTCGACATGGACGGCACCATGGTGGACTCCATGCCCGCGCATGCGCGCGCATGGGAGGTCTTCACCCGCCGCCATGGCATCTCCATGCCGATCGCCGAGGTGCTGGAGAAGACGACCGGCCGCACCGGCGTGGAGTGCATCCGCGTGCTGATGGGCGACGACGTGCCCGACGAACGCGCGGTCGCGCTGATCAACGAGAAGGAAGCGGTGTACCGCGACTTCTTCGCGAAGGACTTCCGCGAGGTGGCGGGTTTCCGCGAGTTCGCGCAGCAGGCGCAGGACCGCGGACTCAAGCTCGCCGTCGCCACCGCGGGCGACAAGCACAACATCGCGTTCGCGTTGGAGCACCTGAAGCTCGCGCGCAGGCCCGACACCATCGTCGGCGGCGACGAAGGCATCGCCGGCAAGCCGCAACCGGACCTGTTCCTCGAAGCCGCACGGCGCGTGGGCATCCCGCCCGCGGAATGCATCGTGTTCGAGGACGCGCCGTTCGGCATCGAGGCGGCGAAGCGCGCGGGCATGCGCGCCGTGGCCATCTGCACCACCCACCAGCCCGAAGAACTCGCGGGGCCGCACGTGATCGCGCAGGCCCGCAGCTACGAAGAACTCATGACATCGAACTTTCTGGAGAGCCTCCATGCGTGAAGGACAATCCAAGGTGATCCACCGGGCCGACTACCAGCCGCCCGCGTTCTGGATCGACACGGTCGAACTGTGCTTTGACCTGGACCCGGCGAAAACGCGCGTGCTGAACCGCATGCGGCTGCGCCGCAACCCCGACGTCGCCCCGCAGCCGCTGCGCCTGGACGGCGAGGAACTGAACCTCGCCCGCGTGCTGGTCGGCGGCCAGGGCACCTCGTTCAAGATGGAAGACGGCCAGCTGGTGCTGGAGAACCTGCCGCAGGGCAACGACCCGTTCGAGCTGGAGATCTTCACCACCTGCGCGCCCGCGAAGAACACCAAGCTGATGGGCCTGTACGTCAGCAACGACTCCTTCTTCACGCAGTGCGAGGCCGAGGGCTTTCGGCGCATCACCTACTTCCTGGACCGCCCCGACGTGATGGCCAGCTACACGGTGACGCTGCGCGCGGACAAGCGCAAGTACCCGGTGCTGCTGTCCAACGGCAACCTGGTGGAGCAAGGCACGCTGGACGATGGCCGCCACTTCGCCAAGTGGGTCGACCCTTTCCGCAAGCCTTCGTACCTCTTCGCGCTGGTCGCGGGCCAGCTGGTGTGCCGCCAGCAGCGCATCACGGCGCGCAACGGCAAGGAGCACCTGCTGGAGGTCTACGTGCGTCCGGGCGACCTGGACAAGACCGAGCATGCGATGAATTCGCTGATGGCCTCCGTCGCCTGGGACGAGGCGCGCTTCGGCCTGCCGCTGGACCTGGAGCGCTTCATGATCGTCGCCACCAGCGACTTCAACATGGGCGCGATGGAGAACAAGGGCCTGAACATCTTCAACACGAAGTACGTTCTGGCCAGCCAGGCCACGGCAACGGACACCGACTACGCCAACATCGAGTCGGTGGTCGGCCACGAGTACTTCCACAACTGGACGGGCAACCGCGTCACCTGCCGCGACTGGTTCCAGCTTTCGCTGAAGGAAGGCCTCACCGTCTTCCGCGACCAGGAGTTCAGCCAGGACCTCGCCGGCGACCCGTCGGCGCGCGCGGTCAAGCGCATCGAGGACGTCCGCGTGCTGCGCACCGCGCAGTTCCCCGAGGACGCGGGCCCGATGGCGCACCCGGTGCGGCCGGACCAGTACCTGGAGATCAACAATTTCTACACCGTCACGCGAAGGGTTCGCCAAGGGGCTGTCGCTGTACTTCCAGCGCCATGACGGCCAGGCGGTGACCTGTGACGACTTCGCGCAGGCCATCGCCGATGCGAACCCGGACTCTCAGCTGGCGCAGCGGCTGGACCAGTTCAAGCGCTGGTACAGCCAGGCGGGCACGCCCCGCCTGAAGGCGACGACGCACTACGACGGCGTCTCCGGCATCTACTCGCTGACACTGTCGCAAAGCTGCGCGCCGACGCCGGGACAACCCGAGAAGCAACCCTTCGTGATCCCGGTGGCCCTGGGCCTGCTGGACGCGGACGGGCGCGAGCTCACCAGCGGCATGCACGTGCTGACGCAGCAGAGCGAGACCCTCACCTTCCCGGGCTATTCCGCCGAGCCCGTGCCCTCTCTGCTGCGCGGCTTCAGCGCACCGGTGATCCTGGAATACGACTACAGCGACCAGCAGCTGCTGGCGCTGCTGGCGCACGACACCGATCCGTTCAACCGCTGGGAGGCTGCGCAGCGGCTGGCCACCGGCCGGGCGCTCACCTTCGTGCGCAGCGGCACGCCGGTGCAGCTGGATGCGCCTTACCTGGAGGCGATGCGCACCGTGCTGCGCCACCCGCAACTGGATTCGGCCTTCAAGGACCTGGTGCTGACGCTGCCGGCGGAGACGTACATCGCCGAGCAGCTGGACGAAGTCGATCCCCAGCGCATCCACGCCGTGCGCGAGGCCATGCGCGAGCAGCTGGCGCAGGCGCTGTTCGCCGACTGGGAGTGGGCGTACGGAAACAACGCCGACGGCGGCGCGTACTCGCCCGACCCGGCGTCGAGCGGCCGTCGTGCGCTGGCCGGCATGGCGCTGACGCACCTGTGCCTGGCCGCGCGGTCGACGGGGGACGCCGTGTGGCCCGGCAGGGCCTACCAGCGCTTCAAGGATGCGTCCAACATGACGGACCGCTTCAATGCGCTGGCCGCGCTGGTCAGCTCCGGGCACGAGCTCGCGGCGCCGGCCCTGCAGCGATTCCATGCGCTGTTCAAGGACGAGGCGCTGGTGCTGGACAAGTGGTTCGCGCTGCAGGCCGGCGC
>JAJNBO010000174.1 GCA_021156245.1 Ramlibacter sp.
CGTGCACCGGCTCGACCGGGAGACCTCGGGCATCCTGCTGGTGGCCAAGAAGCGGTCCGCACTCACGAAGCTGCAGGACCAGTTCCGCGACCGCGAGACCGGCAAGACCTACCTGGCGCTCGTCACCGGCGCCTGGCCGGCCAACAAAAAAGTGATCGACCAGCCCTTGCACAAGTACCTGCAGGCCGATGGGGAGCGGCGCGTCAAGGTGGTGGCGAAGGACGATCCGGACGGCATGCGGGCCATCAGTCTGGTGAAGGTCCAGGAGACGTACCGGGACTTCACCCTCCTCGAGGTCACCATCAAGACCGGTCGCACGCACCAGATCCGCGTGCACCTGGCGAGCGCCGGCCATCCTATCGCCGGGGATGACAAGTATGGCGATTTCGAGCTGAACAAGGCGCTGGCGAAGCAGGGCCTCAAGCGCATGTTCCTGCATGCGTGGCGGTTACAGTTCGACCACCCCGCCACGGCGGAACGCATCGCGCTGCTCGCGCCGCCGCCGCCCGAACTGCAGAATTTCATCGCCCATGCCCGCCTCCCGTCCGCGCCGCTATGACCTGATCGCCTTCGACTGGGACGGCACGCTGTTCGACTCCACCCGGATCATCGTGCGCTGCATCCAGCGCGCGGTGGCCGACGTCGGCGGCATGGTGCCTTCGGACACGGCGGCTTCGTACGTGATCGGCATGGGCCTGATGGAGGCGCTCGCGCACGCCGCGCCCGACGTGCCGCGCGAGCGCTACGCGGAGCTCGGCGCCTCCTACCGCCGCCACTACATGGCGCATCAGGACGACTTGAGCCTTTTTCCCGGCGTGCTGCCCATGCTGGAGGCGCTGCGGGAGCGCCAGCACTGGCTGGCCGTGGCCACAGGCAAGTCGCGCCGCGGCCTGGACGAAGTCCTGCAGACGGCGCAGCTGCAGGGGTTGTTCAATGGATCCCGCACTGCCGACGAGACCGCCGGCAAGCCCGACCCGCGCATGCTGCACGAACTGATGCGCGAGTTCGGCACCGACCCGGAACGCACGCTGATGGTCGGCGACACCACCCACGACCTGCAGATGGCGGTGAACGCCGGCTGTCCCAGCGTGGGCGTGAGCTACGGCGCCCACGACACCGCTGGCTTCGATGCCTTGCGACCGCAGGTAGTCGTCCACTCGGTCGCGGAGCTGCATGCCTGGCTGCTGGAGAACGCCTGAGGTGGGCGACACGCAGCAGATCCCCCTTTGCAACGGCCGCGAACTCGTGGACGGCGGCGTGGCCGTGCCGTTCGACGTCGTGTATGCCGGCCAGACCTGCCGGGCCTTCGCGATCCGCCACCAGGGCATCGTCCACGCCTACCTGAACCGCTGCACGCACGTCGCCATGGAAATGGACTGGCAGCCGAACCGGTTCTTCGACGATACCGGACGCTGGCTGCTGTGCAGCACGCACGGCGCCGCCTACCAGCCGGACACGGGCGCTTGCGCCGGCGGGCCCTGCCGCGGCGGCCTGGTGCGCATAGCCCTCACGGAAAGGGATGGCGTGGTGCACTGGCATACTGACTACAACCTGCAACCGGTTGCCTTCTGACATGAACGATCCCACCCTGCCGCCGGACGCCCCGGCTCCTGCACCCGCGCCTGCGCGTGCGTCCTCCGCACCCGCGCCCGGCTGGGAGCACGCCACCATGGAGCGGCTGCTGTTCGCCACGATCGCGGAGCAAAGGGCGCAGCGCCGCTGGCGCGCTTTCACGCGGCTGGCCTGGCTGGCGTTCTTCGTGTTCCTGATCTGGTCGCTGATGGGGCGCGGCAGCTCCGGCGCCGACAAGGCCACCGCGCACACGGCCGTGATCGAGATCGACGGCGAGATCGGCCCGGACAGCGAGGCCAGCGCGGAGTTCGTCGTGGCAGCAGCCAAGGCCGCTTTCGAGGATGCCGGCGCGCAAGGCGTGGTGCTCCTGATCAACTCGCCGGGCGGCAGCCCGGTGCAGGCCGGCATCATTAACGACGAACTGCGCCGCCTGAAGGCGAAGTACAAGAAGCCGCTGTATGCGGTGGTCGAGGAGTCCTGTGCTTCGGCCGCGTACTACATCGCGGTGTCGGCGGACCGGATCTACGTCGACAAGGCCAGCATCGTCGGGAGCATCGGCGTGCTGATGGAAGGCTTCGGCTTCACCGGCTTGATGGAGAAGCTGGGGGTCGAGCGCCGGCTGATGACGGCCGGCGAGAACAAGGGCTTCCTCGACCCGTTCAGCCCCCAGACCGAGCGCCAGCGCCAGCATGCGCAGGAGATGCTGGACCAGGTGCACCGCCAGTTCATCGACGTGGTGCGCACCGGCCGCGGCAAGCGGCTGAAGGAAGTGCCGGAGCTGTTCAGCGGCCTGTTCTGGACCGGCCAGCAAGCCGTGGAACTGGGCTTGGCCGACCAGGTGGGCAACCTCGACTTCGTCGCGCGCGAAGTGATCAAGGCCGAAGAGCTGGTCGACTACACCCGCCACGACAACGTCGCCGAGAAACTGGCGAAGCGTTTCGGAGCGTCCATCGGCGAGGGCGCCGTGAAGGCGCTGCGGACGATGCCGCCGCTGCGGTAATTTCCCGAGAGATCCCGTCGCTGTCTACGCGCCGAGGGCGAACACCGCCGGGGCGTCGTTCTTCACCGGCTCGCCCTGCTTTTTCCAATCCGACACCAACGCACTGCGGCATTGCGCGGTCGGCAGCGTCAACGCTGACGCGACGGCGACGCGCGTGGCGGGCTTGAGGGACTGCAGCATCGCCTGCCAGAGCGCCACGTTGCGGTACGGCGTCTCGATGAACAACTGCGCCTGGCCGGTGCGCAGTGCCAACGCTTCGAGCTCGCGCAGGCGCTGCTGGCGTGCCGCGGCGTCCTGCGGCAGGTAGCCGACGAAGGCGAAGTTCTGGCCATTCAGTCCACTGGCGGCCAGCGTCAGCAGCAGGGACACAGGCCCCACCAGCGGCACCACCTCGATGCCGAGGTCATGCGCCGCGCGCACCACCGACGATCCGGGATCCGCGATCGCCGGCATGCCGGCTTCGCTCACCAGCCCCATGGCATGTCCTTGCAGCGCCGGCTGCAGCAAGCCCTTGGCATCGAAGGAGGCCGGCGCGTGGTCGCCCTTCTTGTGCACCGCGCGCGGCAGCTCCTGGAGCTGCTGCTGCTGCAGGGGCGCGGCGAGCGGCCGCACCTCGCCGACCCGCTTGAGGAAAGCGCGCGCCGATTTCGCGTTCTCGCAGATCCAGTGCGTGATGCCGGCCGCGGCCGCGATGGTTCCCGCGGGCAGGACGTCGGGCAGCGGCGCCACGGCATCGCAGCCGAAGTCGAGCGGCGTCGGCACGAGGTAGAGCCGGCCTTTCATCCGAACACGCGGACGCCCGCGGCGCGCAGCATGCGGCAGGTGCGGATCAGTGGCAGGCCCACGAGGGCGGTGGGATCGTCGCTGTCGATCGACTCCAGCAGGGCGATGCCCAAGCCTTCGCTCTTGGCGCTGCCCGCGCAGTCATAAGGTTGTTCCGCGCGCAGGTAGGCCTCGATCTCCGGCAAGTCCAGGCTGCGGAAGCGCACGCGCACGGGAGCGAGGTCGTGCTGCGCGAACCCGTCGTCCACGCACACCACGGACACCGCCGTCTGGAACACGACGGTGCGCCCGCTCATCTTGCGCAGCTGCGCGACGGCATTGGCGTGGTTGCCCGGCTTGCCGAGGGGCTCGCCGTCGAGGTCGGCAACCTGGTCGGAGCCGATCACCACGGCGCCCGGGTGCAGGCGGGCCACGGCCGCCGCTTTCGCCTCGGCCAGCCGGCGCGCCAGCGCCGCCGGGGCTTCGCCGGTACGCGGCGTTTCGTCCACCTCCGGCGGCACCACGCTGAAGTCCAGCCTCAGCCGTGACAGCAGTTCCCGGCGATAGACGGAGGTCGAGCCCAGCACCAGCGGGCGCGTGGCGATGGCAGGGGTGGAAGGCGGCATGCGCCGCATTCTCTTACACTGGCCGCATGGCCAAGGACCACGACCCGCATCGCCTCGACGTGCGCCGTTTCGCCGAGGAAGGCGCCGAGCTCGCCAGCGAGGATGCGCTGCGGCGCTACCTGCGGCTCACCGCCGAAGTACAGGACGGCGCGGCCGACCGCCCGGTGACTTGGCAGGCGCGGGGCGAGCTGCTCAATCCCCGGCACGTACAGCCCCAGGTGTGGCTGCACCTGGACGCCGCGGCGCGGCTGCCCCTGGTATGCCAGCGGTGCCTGGGCCCGGTGGACGTGCCCCTGTCGGTGCGCCGCTCCTTCCGTTTCGTCCCGGACGAGGCAACGGCCGCGGCTGAAGACGACGAAGCCGAGGAGGACCTGCTGGCGCTGAGCCGCAGCTTCGACCTGGTGGAGCTGGTCGAGGACGAGCTCCTGATGGAACTGCCGGTCGCGCCGATGCATGACGCCTGCCCGCAGCCCGTGAAGATGTCCGCGGAAGACGAGGACTTCGATGCGGCCGGCGGCAAGCGCGAAAACCCGTTCGCCGTCCTGGGGCGCCTCAAGGCCGGCAAGTAGGCGGGGCGGACGAGTTGGGCTATAATCGCGGGCTTCGCGCCAAAAGGCGAATGGCTTGCCCGTTCTGCCCGAGCCGACCCGTCCAACCCATCAACCAGCTGCATGCGTTCCGTGTGACGCGCGGCGTACAGATTCCAGGAGCCCGTCATGGCTGTCCAGCAAAACAAGAAGTCGCCTTCCAAGCGCGGCATGCACCGTTCGCACAACGCGCTGACCGTGCCGGGCATCGCGGTGGAGCCCACCACGGGCGAAACGCACCTGCGCCATCACATCAGCCCGACCGGCTTCTATCGCGGCCGCAAGGTCGTGAAGACCAAGAACGACGCCTGATTCCGCATCCACGGGATCCCAGGGCCCGGCTGCGCCGCGCGTGCAGCCGGGCCTTCGTCTCTTCTGCGTCCGCAAATCTGCCTGTTTTACCCCTACAGTTGATGCCATGACGACCATCCTGGCTGTCGATTGCATGGGGGGGGACCACGGGCCTGGCGTCACGCTGCCCGCGTGCCGCCATTTCCTGGACGCCCATCCCGAGGCGCACCTGCTCCTCGTGGGCGCGCCCGCCGCACTCGCGTCCTTCCAGCATCCCCGCGCGCGCGCCGTGCCGGCCACCGAAGTGGTGACCATGGACGACGCGATCGAGATCGCCCTGCGAAAGAAGAAGGACTCTTCGATGCGGGTGGCCATCCAGCAGGTCAAGGACGGACAGGCGCAAGCGGCCGTCTCCGCCGGCAACACCGGCGCCCTGATGGCGCTCGCACGCTACCTGCTCAAGACGGTGGACGGCATCGACCGGCCCGCCATCGCCACCCGCCTGCCCAATGCGAAGGGCGGCGCCACCACCGTCCTCGACCTCGGCGCCAACGTCGACTGCACGGAGCAGCACCTGCTCCAGTTCGCCGTCATGGGCTCGGCCCTGGTCGCGGCGCTCACGGGCAACAACATGCCCACGGTGGGCCTGCTGAACATCGGCGAGGAAGTGATCAAGGGCAGCGAAGTGATCAAGAAGGCCGGCGAGCTGCTGCGTTCCGCGGGCGCCGCCGGCGACATCAACTTCTTCGGCAACGTCGAAGGCAACGACATCTTTAAGGGCACCACGGACATCGTCGTCTGCGACGGCTTCGTGGGCAACGTGATGCTCAAGACGGGCGAGGGCGTGGCCTCCCTCATCAGCGGGTTCCTCAAGGAGGAGTTCGCGCGCACGCCGTTGACCAAACTCGCCGCCATCGCAGCCTATCCGGTGCTCATCGCGCTGAAAAAGCGCGTGGACCACCGCCGCTACAACGGCGCTGCGCTGCTCGGCCTGCGCGGCCTCGTCTTCAAGAGCCATGGTTCCGCCGACGAACTCGCGTTCGAGCAGGCGCTGAACCGGGCTTATGATGCGGCCCGCAACAACCTGCTCGACCGCGTCCAGGCCCGGATCGCGCACGCCCGACCCCTGCTGGTCGGCTCCGATGCCGACGCCACGCCGCTCGAAGCAGCCACCACCTGAGAAGCATGACCAGATATTCCCGGATCACGGGCACCGGCAGCTACCTGCCGCCGAAGCGCGTGACCAATGCGGAGCTGGCGGCCCAGCTCGCCGCCGACGGTGTCGAAACCTCCGACCAGTGGATCGTGGAGCGCACCGGCATCCGCGCGCGCCATTTCGCCGA